>CAYZDQ010000120.1:0-6605 GCA_964476955.1 uncultured Anaerolineaceae bacterium | reverse complement strand
AACCGTCAAACGCGGTCTGGCCCAGATGCTCAAGGGCGGCGTCATCATGGACGTCGTCACCCCCGACCAAGCGCGTGTCGCCGAGGAGGCCGGGGCTGTCGCGGTCATGGCGCTGGAACGCGTGCCCGCAGACATCCGTGCCACCGGCGGCGTGGCTCGCATGAGCGACCCCGCGCTCATCACCGAGATCATGGAAGCGGTGACCATCCCGGTCATGGCCAAGGCCCGCATCGGCCACTTCGTGGAGGCGCAGGTGCTGGAGGCGCTCGGCGTCGACTACATCGACGAGTCGGAAGTGCTGACACCGGCCGATGAGGACAACCACATCGACAAGCACCAGTTCAAGGTGCCCTTCGTCTGTGGCGCGCGTGACCTGGGCGAGGCCCTCCGTCGAATCAACGAAGGCGCGGCCATGATGCGCACCAAGGGCGAGGCCGGCACCGGCGACATCGTCGAGGCGGTCCGCCACATCCGCACGGTCAACGCCAGCATCAAGCGGCTCGCAGGCATGCGCGAGGACGAGCTCTTCGTCGCGGCCAAGGAGCTGGCTGCGCCCTACGACGTCGTCCGCGACGTGGCCGCTGCCGGTCGGTTGCCGGTGGTCAACTTCGTGGCCGGTGGCATCGCCACGCCCTCGGACGCGGCCCTGGCCATGCAGCTCGGCGCCGAAGGCGTGTTCGTCGGTAGTGGCATCTTCAAGTCGGAGGATCCCGCCACCACCGCCAACGCCATCGTGCAGGCCACCACGCACTTCGACGATCCCAAGATCATCGCCGAGGTCTCGCGTGGTCTGGGCGATCCGATGCGCGGCATGAGCGTGGCCTCGGTCCCGGAGGACGAGCGCCTCGCGGTCCGCGGCTGGTAGGCGGCCGTCCTTCCCGCGTCCGCAGGTTCGACCATGAAGATCGGTGTCCTCGCCGTCCAGGGTGCCTTCGTCGAGCACGAAGCCGTACTTCGTGGCATCGGCGCTGAAGCCGTGCCCGTGCGCTTGCCCCGGGATCTCGAAGGGCTGGCGGGCCTGGTCCTGCCCGGCGGCGAATCCACGACCATGCGCAAGCTCATCGATCGCTGGGACCTGCGCGAGCCGATCCTCGAGCTCATCGCCCAGGGTGTGCCCGTGCTGGGCACGTGCGCAGGCATGATCCTGCTGGCCCGGGACATCGTCGACGGCGACGAGCCGGTGTTCCCCTGCCTCGACGTCTAGGTCAAGCGCAACGCGTTCGGACGGCAGCTCGATTCGTTCGAAGCCGACCTGGCGGTGCCGGTGCTGGGCGATACCCCGGTCCACGCGGTGTTCATCCGGGCGCCCATCGTGGAGTCCGTGGGTGACGAAGTGGACGTGCTGGGTCGGCTCGAAGACGGTAGCGTTGTGGTCGTGCGACAGCGCAATGTCATCGCCACTGCCTTCCACCCCGAGCTCTCCGGGGAGGTGCGCTTCCATCGCTTGTTGACGACCATGGCCGGCGCGTACGAGGAGCCGGCCGAGGGCAGCGGGCGGCGACCCCACCCGACGCGCCGGGGGCTCGAGAGCACGCGATGACCCACCGACGCAGCACGACGGGGGGGCGCTGATGCCAGCGACGACTCGCTCGGGCCGCGTCCGCGCCGCTCGCCTGACCGACCTCTCCGCGGTGGGCGAGCTGTCCCGGCTGGCTCACCCCACCATCGAGATCCACGGCAGCGACGGCCGTTCCGAGCCGCTCGATGACGCGCCCAGCTCGATGCGCTCGCTGGGCTTGCCGGTGACCGCCAGCCACGTCTCGGTCTTCAGCCTCTTCCGCATGCCGCTGGGGGCGTTCCAGCCCAACGACCAGCTGTATGTCTACGACGAAGGCGGTCGCCTCTCCGGCCTGGCCCGCGTGGAGCGCGATGCCAACCGCGACGAGTGGACCATCGTCGAGCTCGACGCGGTCGATCAGGGTGCGGCCGGCGACATCCGCTATCGACTCGTGCAGCACCTCATGCGCGACGGCTCACGCCGGGGCGCCCAGCGCTTCCACGTGGCCTGCTCCGACGCCGACGGCAACGTCGAGCTGTTCATGCAGGCCGGCTTCGCCCGCTACTGCGAGGAGACCATCCTCTTCCGTGATCCCCGCCACCGCTTCCCCAGCCTGCGTGGCATCGATGCGGAGAAGCTGGGTATCCGTCCCGCGACCGCCCTCGACTCGGTCGACCTGGCCCGCCTGTACAAGCGCGTCACGCCCTCGCCGGTGGCGCGGCTGGAGGGCTACCGCCTGCCGGACTGGGAGAACCTGCCCGGCCGGTCGAGCGTGCCGCGTACCTCGCTCACGCCGCTGCTGCGCTTCGCCGACGTGGAGGCACACGTGCAGGAGGCACCGGACGGCCAGGGTCTGGCGGCCATGCTCCAGGTGGGCGTGGCCAAGGAGCAACAACCGCATTACATGCGTGTGCTGGCCCTGCCGGACCACGACACCTCCACCCTCATCCGCTATGGGCTCGGGCTCATCGGCGTGCGCAGCGGTGCCGACTCGCGCTCGGCCAACCCGGCCCACCAGCACGGCGTCATGGCTTGCGTACGGACCTACGAATCACCCATCGACCACCGACTCGAGGAGCAGGAGATGGCGGCCATCGCCACGGTCTCCCTGCTCGTCAAGGAGGCACTGGTGCGGGTCGCCGAACCCTCACTCGTGCCGGCTGTCTGATGTCCACCCAGCCATCGGAGGAACCCATGTCGTCGAGCGTCCACTCCGATCACGTCAAGCTCGAGCCCACCGGCGTGCCGCCGGCGGAGCCGACCCAGACCGTTGAGGCCACTGCAGCGCAGCCGGTGACCGACGACCTCGATGCGCTCATCGATGCGCTGCCCCCCAAGATCGGGCAGCGCCTGCGGGCGCTCGAGGACATGGAGTCGGTCATCGAGGTGGTCATGGACCTCGGCCGCAAGCCGGAGGCGCGCTTCGGTGGCGGTGGCGAGGTGGTCCTGCTCGACCGCGAGATCCGCGCAGACGACATCCAGTACGTGGTCGATCACGTGGCCTCGTTCGGCGAGGACAACCGCGCCGGCATCGAGCGCACGCTCCACCGCATCAGTGCCATCCGCAACCGCAACCGCAAGATCGTGGGCCTGACCTGCCGCGTCGGGCGGGCCGTCATGGGCACCATCGACATCGTCGATGATCTCGTCGAGTCGAACCAGTCGATCCTCATCATGGGCCGCCCCGGCATCGGCAAGACGACCATGCTGCGTGAGGCCGCGCGCGTGCTGGCCGACGACCTCGACAAGCGCGTGGTCATCGTCGACACCTCCAACGAGATCGCCGGCGACGGCGACATCCCGCATCCGGGCATCGGCCGGGCCCGGCGCATGCAGGTACGCACGCCGGACCTGCAGCACGCGGTCATGATCGAGGCCGTCGAGAACCACATGCCGGAAGTCATCGTCATCGACGAGATCGGCACCGAGCTGGAGGCCGCCGCGGCGCGCACCATCGCCGAGCGCGGTGTGCAGCTCATCGGTACCGCCCACGGCAACAACCTCGACAACCTCATGATGAACCCCACGCTGTCCGACCTCATCGGCGGCATCCAGACGGTCACGCTCGGTGATGACGAGGCCCGCCGTCGGCGGACCCAGAAGTCGGTGCTGGAGCGCAAGGCGCCGCCCACCTTCGACGTCATCGTGGAGATCCAGGACCGCGATCGTGTGGCCGTCCACGCCGACGTGGCCGAGACCATCGACGCCATGCTCCGTGGCGATGCCCTGGCCCCGGAGATGCGCTGGAAGGACGAGGGCGGCGTGCACCGTTCCCAGGCTCGTCCGCGGCCCGGTCCCCGCTCGCGCATCCCGGGGGAGCGCTTCGGTGGCGTGGCCGGTGGTCCGGGCGACCTCGGCTATCGCGGCGACACCGGCTTGCGCGGCGAAGGTCGCGGTCCCGGGGGCGACACCTACGGGCGCGCCGGTGGCAGCTCTCGTGGCCGCGGCAGCCGGCGTGGCATGGAGTGGCAGCCGGAGAGCTCTACCCGACGGGCGGGCGGTGCCGTCTTCCGCGCCGGCGCCATCGCCGATCGCGGCCCCATGGAGCGAGGGTCGGCCGCACCCGAGCCGCGGGCCCGAGACGCACGTGAACTCGAGCGACAGACCGAGTGGCGCGCCTCCGCCAACCGGGCCATGAGCGAGCTGATGGCCGACCAGCCCGAGGCCGAGGACACCACCGAGCGGCCGCCGGTGGCGTTCGAAGTCGATCCAGCTGCCGGCGGTCTGGCCGGTTCCGACCACGAGACCGATTCCGGGACCGAGTCGCGCGAGGAAGAGGAATCGCTCATCCGCATGTCGGACCGCGCCGACGCCGGCGTCCAGCTGGAGCCGATGAACGTGCTCGGTTTCGGGATCAGCCGCAAGCGCCTGGAGCAGGCCATCAAGGACCTGCAGCTGCCGGTCGTGGTCGTGCGTGAGCCCGACGAGGCCGACGTGGTCATCACCTTGCGCAGCAGCTACAAGCAGAAGTCGCCGCTCATCCGCGAGGCCGAGGCGCGAGGGATCCCGATCTACGTGCTCAAGTCCAACACGGTGGTGCAGATGCAGTCCATCCTCACCAGCCTGTACGTGCTCGATGCCGATCCACAGGACGTAGCCATGCGCGAGCTGGAAGAAGCCATCAACCTCGTGCGCAGCGAGTCCAAGCCGGTCGAGCTCTCTCCCCAGAACGCCTACCTGCGGAAGCTCCAGCACCGAGCCGCGGAGGCGGCCAACCTCGTCTCGCGCTCGCGCGGTCGCGAACCGTTCCGCCGGGTGCGCGTCTACCCTGAGAAGGTGAGGAGCTGGCGCTGAGCGTGACCGAGACAGGGGCCCGACGGGGCTCGTTCATCGTGCTCGAAGGACCCGATGGTGCCGGCAAGTCGGTGCAGGCGCGGATGCTGGCCGATCGACTGCGCGCACGAGGCCTGCCGGTGACGTACTCGCGTGAGCCCGGCGGTACCGACCTGGGCGAGCAGGTGCGCCACATCGTCAACGATCCGGGGCCCACGTTGCGTGGCCCCAAGGCGGACGTGCTGCTCTACAGCGCCGCCCGCGCGCAGCACGTGGACGAGGTCATCCAGCCCGCGCTCGACGCAGGGCACGTCGTGGTGTGCGATCGCTACGCCACCTCGACCATGGCCTACCAGGGTTACGGCAGCGGCATGGACCGCGACCTGCTCGGGCGCATCGGTGCCTGGGTCACCGGTGGGCTGCAGCCGGACCTCGTGGTCCTGCTCGACGTGAGTCCGGAAACCGGGCTGGGGCGGCGGGCAGCCGGTAGCGTCGAGGAGCTCACGCGCTGGGAGGACGAGTCCCGCTTCGACCTGGCCTTCCACACGCGTGTTCGCGAGGGCTACCTGGAGATGGCCGCGGCCGACTCGGATCGCTGGGTCGTGCTCGACGGATCGGGCGGGATCGACGACGTCGCGACAGAGATCGACCGCGCCGTGGATGCCGTCCTCCTCCAGTCAGGCATCCAGGACGCGGCCGGGTAGAAGCCGTTTCGGGGAGGTGCTGGCTAGGCCGTCGCCTCCTGCACGCCGAAGACCGTGCCGGGTCCGTCCCGCTTGGCCGTGGTCAGGGCCGCCTCTGAGGCAGCTACCAGCTCGGCTCCGGTAGCGCCGTCGGCGGGATGGTGAACGACCGCGGCGCTGACGCTGATATCGGTGTCGCCGATGGGCGGCAGCTCGGCGATGGCATCACGCAGTCGCAGGGCCACGATGCCACCGGCGTCGCCGGGGGCGATGACCACGAACTCGTCCTCGCCGAAGCGGGCCACCGTGTCCAGCAGTCGGACGCGTTCGGCGATGGCGCTGGCTACGTGGCGCAGCACCTCGTCCGCCACACGGGCGCCCTTCTGCTCCCCGATGTCGGTGAGGCCGTCGACGTCGACCACAGCCACGGCCAGGGGTGTGCCCTGTCGCGTGGCGCGGGCGATCTCGAGCTCGAGCATGCGCTCGAAGGTGACGCGGTTGGCCAGCCCCGTGAGGCGGTCGGTGTGTGACAGCCTGTCGGCATGGTCGGACTGTTCCCAGACCGAGTTGCGCAGGCGCGCCTGGCGGATGGTCACGGCGGCCAGGTCGGCGATGGCCAGCACCGGGTCGGGCACATCATCGAGCGGCGGCTCTGCCGCCTCCCAGCCGAGGGCCAGGAGACCTTCCGTGAAGGCACCGTCCTCATCTTCCACGACCAGGGGAGCGAGGAGGCTGGAAGTGGCACCTTCGAGTATGCCGGCGAGGCTCTCGGGGACGCCGCTCATGAGCACCGCCTGGCGGTCGGCCACGGCGCGGGTGGTGTCTGCGTCGGCGGCGCTCACCGGTAGCGCCAACTCTCCGTCGAGGGAGAGCAGCACGTCGGCATCGGCGTCGTGGAGCAGGATGGCCACGGGGCCGGCGTCGGTGACGGTGCGGACCTGTTCGGTCAGCGCCGCCAGCTTCTCGTCGAAGGTTCCTCCGCGGGCCACTACGCGGGCGGCGTCGAGAAGACTGAAGGGCACGGGTTGCTCGGGCATGGCGGGATGATAGTCGGGTCGGCAAAAGATGCCAGCGGCGGTGTGCATTCGCTCGCTGGTGCTGGCGCGTTCACGCACCGCTTTCGGGCAACGCCGGCGCGCGTGCGGTGGTGC
>CAYZDQ010000119.1:0-6621 GCA_964476955.1 uncultured Anaerolineaceae bacterium | reverse complement strand
GTCGTGGCCAGGTAGTAGAGCCCGAAGCTGGTGTAGGTCATCGCCCAGTAGTCCTTCGAGCACTCGCGCACGGCCGAGACCAGCGTGGTGGCGATGCCGTCTCGTGCCGCATCGCGGATCGATTCCCATGGCTCCTCGGACACGTCGCCTTCCGCGATCCGGTCCGATGCCTGCTCGATGGCGGCGAGCATGGGCTCGATGCGGGACTTGAGGTGGGTGGTCGACTCGAGGTCGCTGAGCTGCTGGTCGCGTCCGACGTCAACGACGACGGCTGCTGTGGGCGCAGCCACCAGGGCGGTGAGGGCCAGCGAAAGGGCGAGCGAAACCAGGGTGCGCATCGGGAGATACCTCCATTGGGGGTGGGGAGTCGTGTCCGGCGGACAGCCGGCTAGCAGACGTTGTTGCCGTCGAGCGTCGTGGGGTTGCCTTCGGGAGCCTTCAGGTCGGTCTCGTTGTCACAGAGGGAGTTGTCTGCCAGCGCTGGACGGGCGCTGGCACCGAGGTTGATGCCGATGAGGTTCGACTCGATGGTGTTGGACTCGACCGTCGGCGAGCCATGGACCAGGAGGCCGTACAGGCTGTTGTCGGTGATCCGGTTGTCGATCACCGAGACCTCGTCGCCTTCGACCCAGACGGCGGTCTGATTGCCACGGAAGTCGTTGTCCTCGACGTGAGCGGAACCGAGTGAGCGCACGCCGATGCCCTGCATGCTGTCGCGGAACGTGTTGCCGGTGATCTCGGTGGGTAGGTCGCTACGCATCACGAGGACCGCGAAGTTGCCACTGGAAAAGCCGCCCCGCTCGGCGTCATCGAGCTGGAAGTCATTGCCGCTGATGACGGCCGAGGCCGGTAGGCTCGACTCTGCGAACCCATCGCCGAGTGAGATGAGGAACCCGTACGGACAGCCCCAGACGACGTTGTCGGCAAACACGGGTCGGGCCCCGGTGCCATCGATGCTGATGCAGGCCTCGAGTCGATTGTCGCGGAGCTCGGGAGTGGTGGCCGTGCCCATCGAGACCCAGCCCCTGATGTCGCTATCGCGCACCAGACCGGAGGCGCCGTCATCCCAGTAGAGCTCCAGGCCGGCCTCCGCGAAGGTGCCGTCGGCCGTGACCGTCACGCGCTCCACCAAGGGTGCCGCGGCGGCCCCGATGGCGGCGATGGCCACGCTTCCGTCCGAGCCCGTGATGACCAGGTCCGAGATCGAGGTGGTCGTGTCCTCGAGGTAGAAGGCCATGCCCCCGTTGGAGTCGTCGCCGATGGGCGCATCAATGAGCGCGGCTTCGACCACGACGCCCTCGGCACCCCGGATCTGGAGATCCTTGCCCACGACACGGACTTCCTCGGGATAATGCCCACGGCGGATCTCGATGACGTCGCCGTCGGTGGCGGCTGCCACAGCAGCACTGATGGTCTCGTAGTGTCCGTCACCGTCAGCCGAGACGATGATCGAGGCCGATCCCAGCACTCTCATGGCGCCGGCCATGGTGCCAGCGAGAAGCGCGAGCAGCAGCACTGTGGAGAGGACGATGGTTGCGAGGCGGGCAGTCGGCGAGCCGACGGTGATGACCGCGGATCTGCGCATGGGGGGCTCCTTGATGAGGGCGAGCCAGCGCGGCAACGGCCGCACACGGCTGGTGGAATCGAGTAGCTCGTCGACAGCGCCGGGCGGGACGTGCGTGGCGCCCTCGCTGGCGATGACGTCCGCGACGCTTCGATCGAAGAGGTCGTGATCCATCACGTCGAAGCCTCCGGATCAGCGTTCCCGATGGGATCGGGCGCACGCATGGACTCGCGCATCGCGGTCAGACCGCGGTGCAGGCGGGACTTGGCCGTCCCGGTCGGGATGTCGAGGATCTCGGCCACCTCGGTCAGAGGCAGGTCGAGGTAGAAGTGCAGGACGATGACCACACGCCGGTCGAAGTCGAGGCGATCGAGCTCGCGTCCGAGCCTGTCGCGGTCGGCTAGTTCAGCGGTGGTGTCGGAGACGCTGGCTACCCCTGGATCGGGTGCCACGTGCAGCTCCACCAGGGAGCGGCGCTTCTCCTGGCGCGCGACCTTGTAGCAGGCGCGCACGGTCGTTCGGTGGAGCCAGGCGTCCCAGGCATCGGGATCACGCAGCGAGCGCACGTGGCGCCACGACTGCATGAGCGCGTCCTGGACCGCGTCCTTGGCCCGATCCGAATCGCGAAGGATGAGTCTGGCGACGCCGAACAGCCGGGGATACGACGCTTTCACCAGCTCCGCGAAAGCACCGTGGTCCCCCCTTCTGGCTTGCTCGACCAGCTCTCGCTGCATGGCCGCCACCGCTACGGCGCGAGGGACATCCTTGCGCTCTTACAGACTACGAGTCAGGTGCGAGCCCGAACGGTTCCCGTGTGGCCGAGTTCGTGGTCGAGCAGGGCATGCTGGATTAGCGAGACGCCCGAGGCCTCAGTGACCCCGGGCGCCGGAGTGTCGTGCCGCGCCTACGGCTCGTACTCGAGGAAGGGAGGTCGCTCGCCGGGGTAGATCCAACCCTCTGCCTGCCACGTGCCGGTGCCGTCGCCGGTGAGGATGAGGTATGAGGTCAGGCCCTCGTAGGTCTCCTCCCCCATCTGCCAGCAGAAGATCTGGGCATCCGTGTCCATGCTTGCGGCGCCCTGGCACTCGATGGCCCAGGCGCCATCGTCGTTGATCACCCGGCCGACACCCGTGTGCGCCAGGATCACGCCTCCCCCAGGAACGACGATGGACTCGAGGTAGTCCATGGCCTCGCCCAGCCCACTGACGCGGGGGTCAGTCATCGTGCTTGACCACCTGGCCAGCCAGCGCTCCACCGTTCGGTCTGCCAGGGTCTCGGTCTCGCCTTCACCCTCTTGCCACACCACGACCGTACCGGTGAAGTGGGCCGGGTCCATGGAGACGGCCGGCACCTCCGCACCCGGCGCTACGGCGGGCCCTGAGGGTGTGAGCGGGCCGCTGACCAGCGCCAGCGTCCCGGTGAGTGCGAGTACGGCCGTGACGGCCGCGACTCGGATCGGTGTGAACATGCCTGTGAACCTCCAGTTCGGGGTCGCCTCTCGCGGGCGCGCGCTACGCGTCGCGCCGGGCCCGAAAGGGCGCCAGTCGAATGGCCACAGCCACCGGTGTCTTCGCTGTGGAGTGTCCGGTAGTCGGGCCAGCACTCGATGCAGGCCCGAGTCGTCGAGTCGAGCCTCTTCCTTCATCCAGGAGCGGACGACCTCGGCGGCCTCACGCTCGTTCTTCATCGGAGCGCTCCTTCCGGGGCTGCGGTCGGGGTCGATTCCTCGAGCACGTCGCGCATCCTCGCGAGGGCGCGGTGCAGGCGGGAGTTGACGGTGCCGATGGGTACGTCGAGTGCCTCGGCGATGGCTTCGAGCGAAAGGTCGAGGTAATAGCGCAGCACGAGGACGGCACGGTGGTCCACGGAGAGCTCGGCGAAGCCGCGTTCGACCTGGTCGCGGTCGAAGAGGCGGCCGAAGTCGTCTGGCGCGATGGGCTCCAGCGGGACCTGCGCCCCGACCGTGGGCAGGGTGCGCTTGCGGCGGCGGAACTCGGCGTTGCAGGAGTTGACCAGCAGCCGGTATGACCAGGCCTCGAAACGGTCGGGGTCACGCAGCTGGGGCAGGTCGCGCCACATCAGCAGTACCGCCTGCTGGGTTGCGTCCTCAGCCGTGGCTCGGTCACGCAGGATGCGGTAGGCCACCTGGTGCAGCCGGCCGTACATCGCGTCGGCCAAGGTGGCGAATGCCCCCTGGTCTCCGTTCCCAGCGTGGATCACGAGCTCTGCGTCCATCCCCCACCACTCACGGCACACTGCGTCGGTGCTGCGCCCCTGAATCGTATGGCGCCCGCCAAGCCCGAATCCTTCCCTCGACACGAGGAAACGCCCGCGGAGCCGTGCTCGACCCGTGGGCGTCAGCTACATCGATAGCGTCAGTCGAAGGTAGGCGGATCCGTCGGCGGATCGCCGGGGATGATGATCCCTGTCATCTGGGCCGGATAGCCGCGATGATCGATGACGGTCTCCAGGTACATCGCCTGGCCCTTGTAGGCGTCCTCGCCTTGCAGCCACCCTGACGTTCGGGTCTCGTGCCGGTCCCAGAAACCGCTCATCGTGCCTTCCCAGGCCCCATCTTCTGTCTCCAGCCGGAAGGTGCCCCACTGCGGCCCAAGCCCTCCGTCGTCGCGCGAGTCATGTACGAATCTCGCGGTGCCGTCCACGCGTGGCTCCGGATCATCGATAGCCCAGAACAGGCCGATCTTGCCTCGCAGATAAGCACCGACCTCCTCGCCGTCGTTGTCTCCGTCTTGTCCCCAGATGAATGTGGCCCGGAAACTGGTCGGGGCCGTCATCTCGTCCTCGACGACCGAGGCAGACGAGATCGGGCCTGCGGGATCCGCCGCTGGTGCCAGCGGCCCGGCGACGAGGGCAAGGCTGCTGGCGAGGGCCAGGACCGCTACTCCGGCAGCTACGCGCATTGCACTGAACATGGTGTCGTCTCTCCACTTGAATTCGGGGAATGTGAACGACCATCGATGTTGACGCTGAGGCGTCTGGGGCAACTGGTCGAGGACCTCGTCGAGGTCGTCGGGCAGGATCGCGTCTTCCTGCATCCAGTCGGTGAGCAGCGGCGGCAGATCACGTTCGATCGTCATCGGGTGACCTCCTGCCGCGGAGTCAGCCGTGGTTGCGGCTTGGCATCGGCTTCGAGCGCGCGGCGCATGTTGGCAAGCGCGCGGTTCATTCGGGACTTCACGGTCCCCAGCGGGACATCGAGGGTGCTGGCGACCTGGTCGAGTCGCATGCCCAGGTAGTGGTGCAGGACGAGGACGACGCGGTGGTCGAAGGAGAGTCGACAGAAGCCGCGCTCGAGCTCGTCCCGGTCGATGACCGCACGGAAGTCGTCACCCATGATGGGCTCACGGCATGAGCGAGGCCCGATCTCCGGGATCGAGCGCTTGCGTCGTCGCGCTTCCTTGTAGCAGGAGTTGACGCATAAGCGGTACGCCCAGGCTTCGAATCGCGCCGGTTCTCGCAGCTGTGGCAAGTTCCGCCAGATGGACAGGGTCGCTTGCTGGGCCGCGTCGGCCGCGAGCTCCCGGTCGCGCAAGATGCGGTAGGCGAGCTGCTGCAGCCGAGGGTGTGCGACCTGGGCCAGCCGTGTGAACGCTACCTCGTCGCCACCTTGAGCACGAACCACCAGATCGGTGTCCATCCCCCGCCCCGCTCGGGCGCTTGCTGAGCTGCTGCGCCTCTACATGGTATGACCCCGGTTCCAGTCGCCGGGGTCCATCGAATCGAGGAACGCCCCGACATCAGCGCATCTGTCGCTCGCCTCTACTCCCTAAGGCGCAAGCGGCGCGCGAAACGACTCCACGGTGCGCCAACTGGTGGGCGAAGGCAAGAGGCACTGCCGCCCCCTGTACGGCTCCTCCACGTACTACGGCGGCGCAGGCTGGGACTCGGCCGTGGTCTGTCGCTTCAGCGCCAACAGGATCATCGGCGTGGAGCGGAAGACCTGGATCACCTGCTTCTAGCCCACCAGCGTGCGTCTCGCACAGTGATCGGGGCCCGTCCTGTGCAGGGACGGGCCTCTTCCACCCTCTGGTTTGCACGTTCTCCACGCTCGATTTGGCCAGATAGTCGATAATCGATGATTACAGGGCATCGCGCCCCCCTCAAGCCCGCCGGGCACCGCGGACACGCTACGGAGGAACCAGCATGGGTCAGCTGGACAGGTTCAAGCTCGATGGCCAAGTCGCTCTCGTCGGCGGTGGTGGCGGTGCCATCGGTGGCGCCATGGCAGGCGCCCTCGCTGAGGCCGGCGCGAAGGTCGCCGTTGTCGATATCAGCCAGGAGCTGGTCGACGCTACCAAGGTCCGGGTCGAGGCAGCCGGCGGCGAATGCCTGGCCATCGCGGGCGACATGACCAAGCGTGACGAGGCAGACGCGGTCGTCGACGAGGTCGTGAACCATCTCGGCAAGTTGGACATCATGGTCAACGCCATCGGCGGCGGAGCGGGCAAGGTGCTGTTCGAAGCGCAGGAGTACCCCGACGACGCATGGGACTGGATCTACGACATCAACGTGCGCTGCACGCTCGTGCCCACGCAGGCCGCGGTCAAGGCCATGATCGCCGCTGGCAACGGCGGCAAGGTGCTCAACATCAGCTCGGTCCGCGCGGCGCTCGGCATCAACGCCGGCTACAGCGCGTACGTGGCAGCCAAGGGCGCCATCAGCTCACTCACGCGGCAGTGGGCCACCGAGTGGGCCAAGTACGGCATCAACGTCAACGCCATCAGCCCGACCTTCGTCGACACGCCCCAGGTGGCCATGCTGCTCGACGACCCGGAGTTCAAGAAGAGCGTACTCGCGCGCATCCCACTGTCGCGCGTCGGCGGCACCGACGACCTCGTGGGAGCAGCCATCTTCCTGGTCTCCGATGCGTCATCGTTCATCACCGGCCAGATCCTCGGCATCGACGGCGGTCTGACCGCGACCCAGTAGTGAACACAGCCACCATCACCACCACATCCGGGGAGGAGCGCTAAGCCAGTGGATCCAACCATGGAGCAGGTCACTGCCAACGTCTACGCCAACACCAAGATCCGGGG
>CAYZDQ010000118.1:2432-6664 GCA_964476955.1 uncultured Anaerolineaceae bacterium | reverse complement strand
CAGCGTACCGGAACCCAGGACTACCGTCTAGCTACTTCTGCAAGACACCACTAGGGTGTCAACCGCCAGTCGAAGGCCAGCCAGGCCAGCGTTGCCTGGGAGAGCGCGAAGGCCACCAGCACGACCCCTCGTCCCACCCTCGATCGCCGGTTGGCGAGCACCCAGTCGAACGGCCATGCGATCGCGAAATAGCGGGCGATCGAGTAGGGGCGGCCGGCGAGGAGCACGCCGACCGCGGCCGTGATGGCTACAAGCCAGTAGGGCGCGCTGATGCGGTCGTGCCGGAAGTAGACGAAGAGGAAGAGATAGAACGCGATCGACACCAGCGAGATGGCCACGAGCGGGTTGAGCAGGATGTCGATGGGCCCGTTGATGACGGTGCCCTCGACCTGCGCCGGCTCGGTCGCGCCGGTCTCGGCCATGGCGGCCTCCACGCTGCCACCGAACGCGTCCCAGTGGACCTGCGCGTGGAGCGGCGCGAGGAAGTCTCCAGTCAACCAGCCGAGGTAACCAAGGTAGAGCGCCATCGCCGCGGGAGCCAACAGCAGAGGCAGCCACTCGCGAGTTGGCCTCCAGCCGTCGCGCTGGACGTAGAGCAGCAGGATCGGCAGCACCAGCAGGATGCCCGGAGCTCGCGAGATGGCGGCCACCGCCAGGAGTGCGCCGACCACCCAGGGTCTGCGTCGCTCGGCCGCGAGGAAGGCCCCGGTCGCGAGCAACAGGAACAGGCTCTCCGAGTAGGAGAGCGTGAACGCGAGCGCGCCCGGGGCCAGCGCCAGGAACCACAGGCTGTGGATCGAGCGTTCGGTCGTGAGGTAGCGCACCGACAGGGCGAAGAGCACCACCAGCGCCGCCGCGAAGGCGAGGTTGGCCGCCAGCACGGAGGCGATCGCGAGGTCGCCGCCGGTGAGCAGTCCGACCGCACGGATGGTGATGGGATACGCCGGGAAGAAGGCGTAGTCAGGGAACTCGTCGAAGTCCGCGTGATAGCCCGTCTCCGCGATCGACAGGTACCACTCCGCATCCCAAGAGGTCAGACTCGCGAGCACCGGCCGCTCATCGACGCGCACGCCGTCGGGCGGAGGCGGCTGGGTCGTCTCCACGGCCACGGCCACGGACATGACCAGCAGGCGCGTGACAAGGAAGACGACGGCGATACGTGGGAGCGCCCAACGCCAATCGATATCGCGCAGGCGTGGGGGCGCGGTAGCTGGCAGGCTCACGACCATCGAGTCTAGGTGCACGCATTCGCGGCGCGACGACCCGAAAGTCATGGTGGCTGAGCGTGGGAAGCGCATGCGAGCGGCGGATAGCCGTCGTCCGCGGTACCATCGCGCGGCCCCCAGAATCCATGAGTGCAAGCAGGACTACACGTGCCCCGTTCCAGGAACACCCGCCTCCGAGCCAAGAACACCAGCCGCGCCGACGCCCGTCGTCGCCACAAGGAAGAGCAGCGCGAAGCAGAGGCCGAACTCGAAGCGACCGACGTCGCGGAGGAAGCTCCGCCCGAGGAGCCGCAGAAGCGCCCCGCATTCGCGATGCCACCGGTGGCCGATGATCTCCGTCATCTGCCGGAGATCTTCTTCAGCCGCAAGCTGGTGTGGCTCCCGTTCGGGCTCCTGACGCTCACCTTCCTGCTCTCGGTCGCGCTCATCAACGGCGCGCTCGACGACCTGCCCGACCCGGTCCGCGATGGGCTCACGCTCTACATCAGCCTGACCCTCCACCCGACCAGCCTGTTCATCTTCTTCATCGGCGGCTTCCTCGCGCCTCGCGGCTCGTACATCGTCGGCGGCGTGCTGGGCCTGCTCAGCGCGATCGTCTACATCGCCGTCCTCTCGCTCGCGACGGACGCAGCGCGCGACAGCATGGAGGCGCTGACGGCCTCCTCCGGCGGCGAGACGCCGGAGGTCACCACCGACCTCATCATCCAGACGATCGGTCTGGGCCTGGCCATCGGCATCGTCGCGGGCGGCTTCGCATCCTGGTATCGCCGTTTCCTGCGTTCCTCGCAGGAACGCGCGGCGGCCAACCGAGCACAGCGAGAGCGCGAGAAGGCGGAGAAGGTCAAGGAACAGGCTCGCAGCGACCGTGAGGCGCTGCGCCAGCAGAAGTACGCCGACCGCGAAGCTCGGCGCAAGAAGAGCTAGCGGCTCAGCCCAACCGGCGCATGCCGGCGTGTCCAAGTTGGCGCACGCCCTCGGGATGCTCGGGTCCGCCGGCGTCACGACAGACCTCGATCAGCGGCCGGATCCGTTGCGCTACCAGGTTGATGACGCCCGAGTCCACCTGCAGCTCGCCCTCCACGTAGAGCAGCGCATGGCGGCGCACCACTCCGCGTAGCCGACCCCAGGTCCGTGGCCACAGCGTCACGTTGACCATGCCGGTCTCGTCCTCGAGGGCGAGGAAGACCGTGCCCTTGGCGGTCATCGGGTGCTGGCGCGTCACCACCAAGCCACCGATGGCGACCCGTCCCGGGTGCCGGTCGGCCAGCTCCCCCAGCGTCAGCGCTCCCAGCTGCCGCAGTGCCGGGCGGTACAGCTCCATGACCTGGTGGCGCGCATCGAGCGAGAGGATGGCGTAGGCGTCACCCAGTCGCTCCAACTCTGACGGGGGCGGCAACGCCGCCGCCGCGGTCGGCGGCAGGCGGATGTCGAGTGGCCGCTCCCGGGCTCGACGTGAGCCGAGCGAACGCCCGTCGGTCCGACCACGAGCAGCACCGGCGACCTCGCGCAGCTGCCACAACGCCTCGCGCCGTGGCTGGCCCAGTGAATCGAGCGCACCCGCCCGGATGAGCCGCTCCAGCACCTCCTCCGACAGCTCGGTGCGAGCCACGAGATCGGCCAGCGAGCGGAACGGGCCACCCTTGGCCCGCGCAGCGTCGAGGGACTCCCCTTCCGCCTCGCCGATGCCCTTGACCAGACCCAGACCCAGGCGGATCCCGTAGCCACGAGCGGATGGTGCCGCGTAGCGATCACGGACGGCCTCGCGGGGCACGACCACAGCCGACGACTCGACCACTGTCGGCCGCTGCTCGATCCCGGCATCCGGCGGCAGCGGCTCAGTGGGGGTGCCGACCCACTCAGTCGTGGTACGGAAACGGCTGGCGTTGGCGTCCACCGGCAACACCGCCACCCCGTGGCGCTTGGCGTCGTTGATGAGCACCTCCACGGGATAGAAGCCCATGGGCTGGGCGTTGATCAGCCCGGTCACGAACTGCGCGGGATAGAAGAGCTTGAGGAAGGCGGACTCGTAGGCGGTGCGGGCGAAGGCCGCGGCATGGCTCTTGTTGAAGCCGAAGCTGGCGAAGCCTGCGACCTTGGTGAAGAGTTCCTCCGCCTGTTCCGGGGTGAGGCCGTTGGTGCGGATGCAGCCCTCGACGAACCCGCGATGCAGCTTCTCCATCTCCCGGGTCGAACGCCAGGTGCCCATGGCCCGGCGGAAGCCGTCCGAATCGGCCGCGCTGTAGCCGGCCACGTCGATGGCGATCTTCATGACCTGCTCCTGGTAGAGGATCACTCCGAGCGTCTCCTTCAGGATCGGCTCCAGACTCGGGTGCAGGTAGGCGACCGGCTCGACCCCCTGGCGACGACGCAGGTAGGGATGCACGGCATCGCCCTGGATCGGGCCCGGCCGGATGATGGCCACCTCCACCACCAGGTCATCGAGCGTCTCGGGGCGACTCTTGGGCAGTGTCTGCATCTGCGCCCGTGACTCGATCTGGAAGACGCCCACCGTGTCCGCCGCCACGATCATGCGGAAGACCTCCTCGATGTCCTCCGGCAGCCGGTCGAGGTCGAGGTGGACGGCACAATCGGCGCGGATATCGCGCAGGGCATCGTCGATGGCGCTGAGCATGCGCAAGCCGAGCAGGTCGAGCTTGATGAGCTTCATCGTCTCGATGTCCCGCTTGTCGAACTGGACCACCACGCGTCCGGGCATGGTGGCGTGCTCCAGCGGGGCGATGTCCACGAGCGGGGCCCGAGTCACGAGCATGCCCCCGACGTGGATGGAGAGATGGCCCGGACGGCCGTCGATACGGGCACACAGCTCCAGCCAGCGGTCCCAGGGCGAGAGGCCCAGGGTGGAGCCACGACGGCGTGGCGGTAGCCGGTCCAGCTCGACCGCGCCCACGCTGGTGGGGATGATGCGACGCTCCTCTTCATCAGCCCCTTCCTGCAACGAGGCCAGGGCCAGGCGGCGCTCCGACTCGTGGCGCAGGAAGTGCTCAC
>CAYZDQ010000118.1:0-2422 GCA_964476955.1 uncultured Anaerolineaceae bacterium | reverse complement strand
CCAGTCGTGGAGATATGCCAATTCGGCCGGCGACCACTGAACGTAATCGCCGGGACCGCCCTCGTCGTCATTCGGGCCTGGACGCAGGTCGGCCGTGGGGACCCGCAGCTCGCCCATATCGTCGAGCAGCTGGCGCACGCCCTCACCACCCTCGCCCGGCTCGGTGAAGAACTCGGCGAAGCCACCGTCGGCCTCGAGATCGCGCCGGACCATCACCGAGTCGTAGGTCTCGAGCGCCTTGGCCACGCGGTCCACGAGCGGGCGTGGGAAGCCCAGGGCATAGCCCACCTCACGCACCGCCGAGCGCGCCCGATAGGTGACGACGTTGCAGACCATGCCCGTGTGCTCGGGGCCGTAGCGCTCGTAGACGTACCGGATGACCTCCTCGCGCCGGGACGAGGCGAAGTCGATATCCACGTCGGGGTAGGTCGTGCGGCCCTCGTTGATGAAGCGCTCGAAGAGCAGCTCGTGGCGGATGGGGTCGACACGGGTGATGCCCAGGGCATAGGCCACGATCGAGTCGCCGGCGCTGCCCCGGCCCTGGGCGGGGATGCCGCGCTCGCGGGCGAAGCGCATGAGATCCCAGCAGATGAGGAAGAACTCGGCCAGGCCGGTGCGCTCGATGACCTCCAGCTCATGTGCCATCTGTTTGAGCACGCGCGGGGTGATGGGGTGGTAGCGCCGCCGGACGCCGTCATGACAGAGCTGCTCGAGGTAGGAGAAGGCCGTCTCCGCACCCGGCACAGGGAAGCCCGGGAAACGATAGCGCTCGAACTCGAGGTCCACTCGGCAGCGCGCCGCGACCTCGCCGGCCCGCTTGATACCGTCGAGCCAGGCATGACGCACCAGCGGGTCAGGGTCGTGCCCCGGTGGCAGCGCCGCCAGCTCAGGTCCGCTCTTGAGCGCGTACTCGGCATTGGGTCTGCGCAGGTGCGTCGCCGCCTCGAGGTCCTGTCCATGGCGGATGGAGACGAGCACGTCCTGCAGCTCACGATCGGAGCGCAGGGCGTAGTGGGCGCCGTTGGTCACGACCGTGGGTAGCCCGGTCTCGTGCGCCAGCCGTGCCAGCTCCGCTACCAGCCAGTCGTCGTCCGGCAGCAGGTGGTGCTGCAGCTCCACGTAGAGCTCATCACCCGCGACGATCCGTTCCAGCCGGGCCAGGGCCCCGATCGCACCCTCACGGTCGCCGGCCAGCAGCCGCCGGGGCAGCTCTCCGTGGCGGCAACCGGTGAGTACGACAAGGCCGTCGCGGTGCTGCTCGAGCAGCTCGTGGGTGAAGTGCGGTACGCCCTTTGAGCCGGCAAGGTGAGCGGCGCTGGCGAGACGGCAGAGGCTGGCGTAGCCACCCTGGTCACCCGCCAGCAGCGTCAGGTGTGGACCGAGCTCCCGTGGACGGACGCCACGCAGGTCCTCCCGGCGCGATTCGCGATGACCGGGTGGGCGCTGACGAGGCACGGTCGGCCGCACCGGCTCCCCTGCCGCAGGGGCGCCCCCTGTCGGGACTTCGACAGACGGGCTCCCTTTCCGCCGCGCCCGTCGTTTGGGCGGCAGGACGATCCGGTCCGGGTCTGCGACCGCGGTGTCGATGAGCTCGATCTCCATGCCCACGACCGCATGCAGGCCGGCCTCACGGGCAGCATCACTGAAGCGGACTGCGCCATAGAGGCCCTGGTGGTCGGTGACCGCGAGCCCGGACAGGCCCAGCTCGACCGCCCGCTCGACGAGGTCCTCAGCCGGTGAAGCGCCATCGAGGAACGAGAAGTCGGTATGGCCATGGAGCTCCGCGAAGACCTTCGTCACTTGGTCGATGATAGAACAAACGTTCTATTCCAGACCACCATTGGATCGTGCGGTGGTGCGTTGTGTCACCACCCCGGGACTTGGTAGAATCAGGGCAGTGGCAGATAGGGGCCTGCAAGCGACGTCCGTGCCCTCGGCGCGCGTAGGCCAGCAAACAGACCCCGCTGCGCGCCGTGACGCCCTTTCCGGGCTGATGACCGGTGGTTTTTTGGTGGCCGTCATCGCTGTCGTCCTGGCCATCATCGTCGCGGCTCCCCAGTACGCCGAGCCGGCCCTCGCTGCCGATGCCGCACCGGAGAGCGTCGCCCCCTCCTTCGACCCTCAGGCCGATGGCGCCACGCTCGAGATCCAGGCTGCACCCACCTCCAAGCCTCCGAACAAGCTGCGGGGCTATGTCTGGCCGGTGCGCGACGGCATGATCGACACCTACTACGCGCCCGACCGGAAGGGTGACTTCCAGGTCGACGGTGTGCGTGTCCACGACGGCCTGGTCATCACCTGGTTCGACGGTGCGATGGTCAAGGCCGCACACAAGGGCGTGGTCGTGGCCGCCGGTCGGGACTGGGCCCGGCACGCGGGTTTCGACGGTTCGCTCGACGAGGTCTACGACCGCTACGCCAAC
>CAYZDQ010000117.1:0-6707 GCA_964476955.1 uncultured Anaerolineaceae bacterium | reverse complement strand
CGGAAGTGGTCGTAGAAGAATTCCTCGGCCCGCGTCCAGGCCACCTGGACGGGCGACAAGGAATCGATGATCCAGAAGCACGAGCAACACGCCCACGAGGCGGCGAAGCAGGGTGCGCAGTTCATCCTCTTCCAGGAGCTCTTCTACGGGCCCTACTTCTGCCAGGTGCAGGACACCAAGTACTACGAGTACACCGAGCTCATCCCCGACGGGCCGACGACCGCACGCATGCAGGACCTGGCCAGGGAAACGGGCATGGTCATCGTCGCGCCCATGTACGAGGAGGACGAGACGGCCTCGGGCATCTACTACAACACCTCGGCCATCATCGATGCCGACGGGGCGTACCTGGGCAAGTACCGCAAGACGCACATCCCGCACGTGCAGGGCTTCTGGGAGAAGTTCTACTTCCGACCCGGCAACACGGGCTACCCGGTCTTCGAGACCGATATCGCCAAGTTCGGCATGTACATCTGCTACGACCGCCACTTCCCCGAAGGAGCGCGCGCGCTGGGACTCAACGGCGCCGAGATCGTGCTCATCCCCAGTGCCACATCGCGCGGGCTCTCCGAGTACCTGTGGCACATCGAACAGCGCTCACATGCGGTCGCCAATGGCTACTTCGTGGGCACCATCAACCGGGTCGGCATCGAGCCGCTGGGGGAGGACGACTTCTACGGCCAGTCCTACTTCTGCGACCCACGTGGCCAGTACCTGGGCGAGATCGGCGACGCCCACGAGGAGGAGCTGATCGTGCGCGACCTCGACCTCGATATGGTCAAGCAGGTCCGCGACACCTGGCAGTTCTACCGTGACCGCCGACCCGACGCCTACGAGGATCTCGTCCGACCCTAGCGCTCGGACACCGGCCACCTCGTCCTCCGGGACGGCAGACCAGCGCGAGCGCCTGCTCGCGGTGCTGGTGGCGGTCGCCGCTGTCGGGCTGGGCCTGGCCTGGCTGGGGCTGCTGTTCCTGCGCTACCGCGAGGGCGCCTGGGTCGAGGGTGTCTGGGTCTTCCACGAGGAGGCCTGGGCCTTCGACCTCTCGGCCTACGTCAATGCGGCTCAGCGCCTGGCCGATACGGGCTCGCTCTACGCCACCGAGCTCGTGGCCGGCGACTTCGAGCCCGGCCCGGCCGACCTGTTCTACTACGCGCCCCCGCTGGGGGTGGCGATGCTGCCGTTCACCGACATGTCGCTGCCCGACAGCTCGGCGGTGTGGTGGGCCCTGCGTATCGGAGCCCTGCTCCTGGCCTGTGCGTTGATGCCGGTGCGCCCGCTGCTGCGAGCACTCGCGTTCACCGCCGTGGCGCTCAGCCTGCCCGCGCTGAAGGACTCGGTCATCGGCAACGTCAGCCTGCTGTTGCTGCTGCCCATGGTGGCTGCCTGGCGCTGGATGGACCGGCCCATCGGCTCGGTGCTGATGGCCGCCGCGACCTCGCTGCGCCCGGCCCTCGGGCTGTTCCTCATCTGGCAGCTCCTGCGCCGGCAGTGGCGCGCCGCACTGTGGACCGCCGGGGCGGGCGTGGTGCTGGTGCTCGCGACGCTGCCGTTCGTGGGCCTCGACGGCTACTTCGACTACCTCGCGGTGCTGCGCAACGTGCAGTCGCCCGCCGGCATCTCCGAGAACCGGGACCTCGGCGCGCTGGCCCTGTCGCTGGGGGCGGACACCAGCTGGGCTACGGCCGCGCGGGCCATGGGCGTGGTCGGTGCGATCGTGGCGATGCTGTTCGGGCTCCGCCGCGACCGGGAGACCAGCTACATGATCACGCTCTGTGCTTCGCTGCTGATGGTGCCCCTGCTGTGGGATCACTACCTGGCCACGCTGGTGGTGCCGGCGGCGTTCCTGGCCCAGCGCCTATGGGCGCCGTTGGTGCTGCTACCGCTGCTGGCCTGGCTACCGATCCTCTAGCCGGCACTGGTGGCGTTCACCATCGTGCTGTTGTTCCTCGTCGAGGCCCAGCCCTCGCGCTCGGCAACAACGCGACCTGCCGGAGCCACCGCGGCATGAGCGACCAGGCGCCCCGGCGCGACCGCGGGCTGCTCGTCGGAGCCACCCTGGCGCTGCTGGGTGGCCTCTGGCTGGTGGCCGGCCTGGTCTCCTTCCCGGGCGGTGCCGGCTGGGGCTACGACTACCAGGCCTATGCCGATGCCGCGGTGCGGCTGGCGGAGACGGGCAGCCTCTACCAGCCCGAGACGCTGGCCGGGCCCTTCCGCCCGGGACCGTACGGGCTGTACATGTACGCCCCGCCGCTGGGCATCGCCATCTCGCCCCTGACCGGCCTCGAGCTGGACCCGGCCATCCTCGCCTGGTACGGCCTGCACCTGCTGGCGCTGGTCGGGGCCTGCGCCCTGCTGCCGGTCCCGGTGTGGGTGCGGCTGGCCACGTTCGGCGTGGCGGCACTCAGCTTCGCGGTCACCCGCGACCTGGTGCTGGGCAACGTCAGCGTGCTGCTCCTGCTCGCGTTGGCGGCCGCCTGGCGCTGGCTCGACCGACCGGCGGGGGCCGTAGCCCAGGCCCTGGCCATGGCGGTCCGGCCCACGCTCGGGATCCTGCTCATCTGGCAGCTGCTACGGCGCCAGTGGCGCGCGGTGGCCTGGACGGTCGGTGCCGGGCTCGTGCTCATCGCGCTGAGCATCCCCTTCGTGGGCCTCGACGGCTATCGCGACTACTTCACGGTGTTGGCCAACCTCAGCGGCATGACCGGAGTCGAGCGCAACATCGATCTCAGCACCACGCTTCTCGAGCTGGGTGTCGACGAGGGCCTCGCCGAGCTGGGCCTGCTCGTCGGCTACGTCCTGGCCATCGCCGCGATCGGGCTCAGCCTGCGTCGAGATGCCGAGCTCGGGTTCGTGGTCACGGCCACCGCCTCCCTGCTGCTGTCGCCGCTGCTGTGGGATCACTACCTGGTCATGCTCGTATTGCCAGCCGCGTTCCTCGCCGCCCACGGCCGACCGTGGGGCCTGGCCCTGCCGCTGCTCTCGTGGCTGCCGGCCGTGGCCCTGCCCTTCCTCGTCCTCGCCGCGGTGTGGCTGCCGTTCCTCGGGCGCGACGTCGGCCCAGCCAGCCCAGACATGACCAGCACGCCGGAGGAGCCGATGCCCCAGGGAGCCCAGACATGACCATCACCGACCGGAACCGACGGACCGAGCTCATCGTGAGCGCCTTCGGCTTCGTCTTCGGGCTCGTCTGGCTGACCGGCATCCTGCTCGTCTTCAGCCAGCGCGAGGTGGTCGACGGCGAGGTCGTGTACGTGCTCGGCGCCCACTGGCGCTACGACATCGAGGCCTACGTCCGCGCCGCCGGCCGGCTGGTCTCGGAGGGCTCGCTCTATCTGCAGGAGCAGATCGACGCGCCCTACGTGCCCGGCGGCAAGGACTACTACCACTACTCGCCGCCCCTCGGTGTGGCCCTCGTCCCCTTGAGCGGTCTCGATGAGCACGCCAGCTCGATCCTCTGGTTCGTACTCAAGTCAGCGGCGCTCCTCGGGGCCTGCCTGCTGATGCCGGTGAAGCTGCCGGTGCGAGCGCTGACCTTCGTGGGCGTGGCCGTCTCGTTCTGGGCCATGCGCGATCTCGTGCTCGGCAACGTGGGCGTGCTGCTGCTGCTGCCGATGGTCGTGGCCTGGCGCTGGCTGGACCGCCCGCTAGGCTCGGTCGCCCTCGCAGCCACCATCTCGGTCCGCCCCAGCACCGGTGCCCTGCTCCTGTGGCAGCTGCTGCGCCGCCAGTGGCGGGTGGCGGCCTGGACCATCGGCGCCGGAATCGCGCTCATCATCGTCACGGCCCTCGCCGTCGGCATCGACAGCTATCGCGACTACTTCACGGTCCTGGGCAACATGGTCACACCGGGCGCGGGCTCGGAGAACCGCGACCTTGGTTCCACGCTCGTCACGCTCGGGCTCGACGAGGACTGGATCGACCTCGTGCGCCTGGGCAGCATCGCCCTCGGCGTCGCGCTCATGCTCCTGAGCCTGCGCCGCGACAAGGAGCTCGGGCTCATGATCACGCTGGCGGCCTCGATGCTGATGGTGCCGCTGATGTGGGAGTACTACCTCATCATGCTGGCCCTGCCGCTGGCCCTCCTGGCCCAGCGCTGGCGGCCGCTGGTGCTGCTCATCCTGGTGCTCTCCTGGCTGCCCTCGTTCGTGGCCCCGGCCCTGCTGCTGCTGACGCTGCTGCTGCTCTTCGTGCTGCCTACACGGCCGCCCGCAGGAGCGCTCACGACCGAAGAAGTCGCAGAGGGGCTTCCCGCGTAGGGCTCCGGGCGTGTAGTCTGCGCGGCCATGGACTTCGGATTCACCCTCAAGCCCGAACACAGCATCGAGCGCACCGTCGCGCTCACCAGGCAGGCGGAGGCGGCCGGCTTCAGCTACGGCTGGCTCTTCGACTCGCACATCCTGTGGAAGGACGTCTATCCGCTGCTGACGCTGATGGCCGTCAACACCGAGCGCATGCGCCTGGGCACGTGCGTGACCAACCCGGCCACGCGCGACATCACCGTCACCGCGTCGGTGCTGGCCACGCTCGACGAGATCTCCGGTGGACGCATGGACCTTGGCATCGGCCGTGGCGACAGCGCCCAGCGCGTGCTGGGCAAGGGCCCCGTCAAGACGCGCGTGCTGGACAACGCGGTCAAGATCATCAAGGACCTCGTCGAAGGCCGCACCGCCACCTACATGGAGACCGAGCTGGACCTGCCCTGGTCGCCCGGCGACGAGCTGCCGGTATGGATCGCCGGTTACGGGCCGATGGTGCTGGGCATGACCGGCCGCACCGCCGACGGCGTCATCCTGCAGCTGGCCGACGTCGATCTGCTCAAGTGGATGATCAGCATCATGCGCGATGCAGCGGCGGAGATCGGCCGCGACCCGAGCGCGATCAAGGTGCAGTCGGCCGCGCCGGCCCACGTCGGGCCCATCGATGAGTGTCGCGAGCGCGTGCGCTGGTTCCCGGCGCTGGTCAGCAACCACGTCGTCGACCTCGTCAACAAGTACCCGCGTGAGCAGCTGCCCGACTCGCTGACCTACTACATCCGCGATCGCGAAGGCTACGACTACCGCCACCATGCCGAGGTCGGCTCGGACAACGCCGAGTTCGTGTCCGACGAGGTGGCCGACCGCTTCAGCATCGTGGGCTCGCCAGAGGAGCACGTGCGCCGCCTCGTCGAGCTGCATGAGGCCGGCGTGGACCAGTTCAACGTCTATCTCATGAACGGCGACGAGGAGGCCCAGCTGGAGGCCTACGGTCGTGACGTCATCCCGGCCTTCCGCGCCGCCGTAGGCGAGGCCTAGAAGCACCTCGAACCCGGAAAACCGGGGGCTGTGGCACCATCCTCGCGGATGACATCAGCCAATCGACCCCAGCGCGGGGGCGCTCCTGTTCAGCCGTGGACCCCTGGAGCAGCCCCGACCGGCGTCACCTGCCCCGCATGCGGCCTGGCCAACGAGGCTGGCGCGCGCACGTGCCGGAACTGCGGCCTGCCCATCGCCAGTGCCGAGGACCCGGTGCGTGGCGTGGCGCCCGGACGCGTGGACCTGCCCAAGGTGCGGCGCTCCGGCGTGTCGGCCACGGTCGGCTTCGTCATGGTCATCGCCCTCCTGCTCGTCGGCGGCAGCCTGGCCGTCTCCGGCGGTGGCGGGCTCCTCAGCGGCGGTGGCCGCTTCTTCGGCGCCGAGGCCAGCCCCTCCCCCACGCCCGCGCCGAGCGTGGTGCCGGGCACCGGTGAGGTCGTGGTCGACAACGGCGAGACAGGCCAGACGGAGACACCCAAGGCCAAGGGCACAAAGTTCATCTGCACCTGCGACAACAACGCCATCAAGGACCTGAGCAAGGGCAAGTGGGTCCTGAGCGATGTGGAGGCCGGGCGGCGCAAGGAGAAGGACGGCACGCCCTACGACCAGGTCTACTGGAAGCTGACGCGCACGACCGACAAGAAGACCAAGACCCCCACCACGGTCTCCATGCAGTGGTCGACACCGCAGGAGCTGCAGGAGCGCTTCAACATCCCCCGCGTCGGCGGAGATCGCGCCCTCCTCATCACCTTCAACGGCCCCGTCAGCATCAGCGCCAACCAGGGCATCGAGCGCGATCAGTTCGAGGCAGAGGGCATCAATCAGATCCAGAAGGTGCAGATGTTCGAGCGCAACGGCAAGGTGCGCACCGTCATCGGGCTCAAGCAGGACAGCTGCGCGCGCATGAACGCGGTCGGCTGGGGCCAGAAGGCCAACAAGAAGGGCGCCCGCATCAACCTCGACATCGAGCGGGTGTACGAGGGCTCGTAGCCCACGCTTGACGCTACGGCTCGAGCGGCGCTAGGGCGAGGACCACACGATCTTGTCGGCGAACACCTCCGACCAGTTGCCGGCCGCGTCTCGCACCTGCGCGTAGACCCGGCGCGTTCCCGGTCCGCCCGAGCCGCCGAACGTGCGGTCGGAGAAGTCCCAGCTCACGCTCTCACGTACGGGCATGGTGATGCCCTTGAGCAGCTGCTGTCCGTTGGGGCCCATCTTGGGGCTGCCCGATAGGCGCACCTTGGTGACCCAGGTGGTGGCGTCGTCCCAGCTCAGACCGAGCGAGACCTGGGCGTCCGCCGTCGTGGGCGCATCACCATCGATGACGATCGAGCCGGTGGGCTTGTCCTGGTCGTTGGCGCAGCTGTAGATACGCACGTCGTCGATGTACCAGCCACGCGCGCCCACGCTTCG
>CAYZDQ010000116.1:0-6708 GCA_964476955.1 uncultured Anaerolineaceae bacterium | reverse complement strand
ATGCGCACGATGCACTCGATCCTCTACGCCATGTCGCGCTTCGACATGGAGGCCATCATCATCGGCCCCGAGGAGATGAGCCTGCTGCCCGAGTTCAAGGCCGAGCTCGACGAGCGCTCCACCTACTACCGCGAGGTCGGCGACATCCGCGACGTCATCGGCGAAGCCGACGTGATCTACATGGAGCCGGTCGTCCAGGCCGACTACACCAAGGGCCGCGTCGATGCGAAGGACGTGGAGAAGGGCCTGACCCCGATCGAGTACCGCGTCAACCTCGAGCTGCTGCACAACCAGGCCAAGCGCGATGCGTTCGTGCTCCACAGCCTGCCGCGCATGGATGAGCTCACCACCGACGTGGACGAGACGCGCTTCGGTCGCTACTGGGTCGAGGCCTTCAACGGCGTGGTCATGCGCATGTCCCTGCTGACCCTCATCCTCGGCAAGGCCGAGTAGGAGGCCGCGATGCAGACCGGACTCCGTGGGCGCGACCTGATCGCGCTGTCGGACTGGACCAACGAGGAGATCGAGACCGCGCTCGACGTGGGCTTCGAGCTCAAGCGCAAGCGCGCGCTGGGCGAGCGTCATGCCTACCTGCTGGACAAGACGCTGGCCATGCTCTTCTTCTTCTCCTCCACGCGCACGCGAGCTTCGTTCGAGGCGGGCATGGCCCAGCTCGGCGGGCACGGCATGTTCATGGAGAGTCGCACCACGCAGATCGCGCACGGCGACACGGCTACCGAGATCGGCGAGATCCTGGGCCGCTACAACGATGGCCTGGCCATCCGCCACGTCACCTTCGGTGAGGGCAACCAGTACATCCGCGACGTGGCCGCAGCCTCGCGCGTGCCTGTGTTGAACATGCAGTGCGAGATCTACCACCCGTTCCAGATCCTCGCGGATCTGATGACCATCATCGAGAAGAAGGGGCGCCTCAAGGGCCAGTCGATCACCATCAGCTGGGCCTACGCCTCGAGCTACCAGAAGCCGATCTCGGTACCGCAGTCGCTGCTGCTGGCCGCGACCCGCTTCGGCATGGACGTCAAGCTGGTCCATCCGCCGGAGTTCGAGCTGATGCCGGACATCATGGCCGAGGCCAAGGCCAACGTAGCCAGGGCAGGCGGGGCGTTCGAGCAGCTCGATGACTTCGATGCCGGCTTCGACGGCGCGGACATCGTCTATGCCAAGTCGTGGGGCGCCCACATGCAGGGTGTCTCGGACGAGGAGGGCGCGAAGATCGCGGCCAAGTACACCGATTGGATCTCCGACGAGCGACGCATGGCGATGACGAAGGACGATGCCATCTGGATGCATCCGCTGCCGGCCGACCGCGGCGTGGAGGTGGCCGATGCGGTCATCGACGGGCCAAAGTCCGCGGCCTTCGACGAGGCCGAGAACCGGCTCCATGCGCAGAAGGCGGTGATGGCCCTGACCATGGGCTGATCCGCGCGCACATCACGCGAACGACGGACGCGGCATCCCCTGAGGGGTGCCGCGTCTTCGTGTCCATCGCGGGGCGTACGACGTCTGCTCAGGGGCGGTTGCCCTTCGCCTCCGCCCTGCCCGCTCGCTCGGCTGCTCGCTGCTCGGCTCTGGCAGCCTTCTCCTCGGCCCTGACTGCTGCATTGGCGGCCTTCTCGGCCGCCTTGGCCTCAGCGTCCGCCGCCTTCTCAGCGGCTCGAGCAGCCTTGTCGGCTGCCTTCTCGGCCTGGCCCTCACTCCAACCCTCGTATCCGGGGTGCGCCTCGCCGACCACCTTCGGCCCACCGGCCCACGGGGGCTTGCCGTTCTCGCGGAGCTCCAGCCCGACGATCGATCGGACGTGCAGCACGGGCGACGCGTCAGCCTGCGCCTGGGCCATCTCGGAGGCGTTGTCGTTGGGAACGCCGTCTCGGAGCTGCCCGACCACCGTGACTTCCGTGCCCACGAGCTGTTGCAGCGGGCTTGCCAGGCCCCAGAGCCACGCGGGCCCGTAGCTCAACTCGATGGGCTCGCCTCCCTCAGGCGTGAGGTAGTAGGTGGTCTGTCCGTCGGCGTTCGTGCCCTCCGTGACAAGGCCCGTCACGGACTTGGACGTAGCGGCCAGGTCGGCCTTCTCGGCTGGCTCCTGCGCCGACGCACCCACCGCGAGGCTGCCGAGCGATAGCGCGGCGACGAGCGACGCGGTCGCGATGACCCGTCTGTCCATGGTCCATTCCCTCCGTAGCGAGGATGTCAGGCAACCCACAAGAAGGCGCGACAGGCTGCGCCATCGGATGCGTCTGATTGTAGGCCGGTGATCCGGAAGACCGAGACCCCCGGAGGGTACCCGGTGCCAGATGACACCAATCGGTCACGCACGGTCAACTGACCGCAGCACCGCTGTGGATCGCGAGCTGCAGTCGGGTCGTCGCTGCAGGCGCCGCACCCCGTGAGCCGTTGGGTTCCTGTCCGCTCGCCGGGGCCGGCCCATCCTCGAACGAGGAGTTGCCGCCATACGACGATCGCCTCGGGCCCTTGGAGCTCCTGCCGACCGGAGCTCCGGCTGTCACTCAGGCTCCGGCTGATGCCGCGCTCCGTGTGTACCGAGCCCGAGGCGCACTCCAGCGGAGGGTCGCTACCCTAGCCTCATGCCAGCTGAGTACATCTACACCGCGTACAGGCTCGCCCGGCACTATCCGCCCGACCGGACCGTGCTCGAGGACATCTCGCTGTCCTTCTATCCCGGCGCCAAGATCGGAGTCATCGGGCCGAACGGCGCGGGCAAGTCGAGCCTGCTCAAGATCATGGCCGGGCTCGACGACGGCTACAACGGCGAGGCTCGGCTGACCCCGGGCTTCACCGTCGGATACCTCGAGCAGGAGCCCCAGCTCGATCCTGCGAAGGACGTCAAGGGCAACGTGCTCGACGGCGTTCACGAGGTCCAGGCGCTCATCGACGAGTACAACGCGGTCATGGCCCGCTGGTCGGAGCCCGATGCCGACTACGACGCGATCGGTGCCGAACAGGCGAAGCTCGAGGACCGCATCGAGGCCGCGGACGCCTGGAACCTCGAGCGCAACGTCGACATCGCCATGGACGCGCTGCGTTGCCCGCCTGACGACGCCGGCGTCACGACGCTATCGGGCGGCGAGAAGCGCCGGGTGGCGTTGGCGCGATTGCTCATGTGTCACCCGGACCTGTTGCTGCTCGACGAACCGACGAACCACCTCGACGCCGAGTCGGTCGAGTGGCTCGAGCGCTTCCTGTCTGAGTACACCGGCACGGTCATCGCCATCACCCACGATCGCTACTTCCTCGACAACGTGGCCAAGTGGATCCTCGAGCTCGACCGTGGCCGCGGCATCCCGTTCAGCGGCAACTACTCGAGCTGGCTGGAGCAGAAGCTCGCGCGTATGGCGACCGAGAAGAAACAGGCCGATGCCCGCCAACGGACGCTCGCTCGCGAGCTCGAATGGGTGCGCATGGGCTCGAAGGCTCGCCAAGCCAAGGGCAAGGCTCGACTGTCAGCCTACGAGCAGCTCCTGGCCGAGGCGAACGACGAGAAAGCCACCGCCCGCGAGCTCGAGATCGCCATCCCGCCGGGGCCGCGGCTCGGGGACAAGGTCATCGAGGTTGCAGGCCTGCGCAAGGGCTACGGCGAGAAGCTGCTCGTCGAGGACCTGACGTTCTCGCTGCCGCGGTCCGGCATCGTCGGCATCGTCGGGGCCAACGGCGCCGGCAAGACGACGCTGTTCCGGATGCTCGTCCAGCAGGCGGAGGCCGACGCCGGGTCGATCGAGGTCGGCGACACCGTCGCGCTGAGCTACGTCGACCAGGAACGCGACGACCTGGACGCCGAGAAGACGGTCTTCGGGGAGATCACTCAGGGCGCAGAGATCATCAAGACCGGGACGCGCGAGGTCCCGGCCCGGGCCTATGTCTCATCGTTCAACTTCCGTGGTGCCGACCAGCAGAAGCTCGTGGGCCAGCTATCGGGTGGCGAGCGGAACCGGGTGCATCTCGCCAAGCTGCTGCAGTCCGGTGGCAACGTGCTGCTGCTCGACGAACCGACCAATGACCTCGACGTGGACACGCTGCGAGCGCTCGAGGCCGGCTTGGAGTCGTTCCCGGGCTGCGCCGTGGTCATCTCGCACGATCGCTGGTTCCTGGACCGGATCGCCACCCACATCCTGGCCTTCGAGGGCGATTCCCAGGTGCGCTTCTTCCAGGGCAACGTCAGCGACTACGAGGCCTTCCGGCGGAAGGAGCTGGGGGCAGCGGCCGACCAGCCCCACCGGATCCGGTACAAGAAGCTCACGAGGACGTAGGGACAGTCAGGCGGTCTTGCCGATCGTCAGCCGAGGAGCTCCCAGAACAGCATCAGCACGAAGCCCATCACGACCCCCACCGCGAAGGCCCCCTCGGCGATGCGGATCCCGGACCACTCCTGCTTCGTGAGGACACGGACGACGAGGGCGGCGAGCCCCGCCAGGACGCCGACCACCAGCGACCATGCCGCCCACATGACGACCAGCTCGACCATGTGCCCCATCGCCATGCCTCCTGCTACAGACCCGGCCCGGCCCTAGCGCTCCGGGGTGTCGATCCGCCGACCGGTTTCGAACGACTCGATGATGGCATGTGCCAGGGCCAGCGCCCGGCGGCCGGCGCGGACGCGGATCGGCGGCTCCTCACCCGCGCGAAAGGCGGCCAGGTAGGCATCGGCGTGGCGGTCGAACAGGCGGTGGAACATGCGCTCGCGGTCGTTGAAGTAGCCGGCCTGCCACACCTGCGCGGTCTCGTCACCGGCGCGGTTGAAGGTGTAGCGACGGACCGTGTCCTCGATGAGCACGCGACCGTCACGACCGTTGACCTCCACGCTGTGCGTGTCGGGATAGGCGTACGACGAGTCATAGGAACCCACGAGACTGCCTACGGCACCTGATCCGAAGTGCAACGCCACGGCCAGGGTGGTGAGCCCCCGTCCCGCCGGATCCGTCATCTGGGCCATCACGCTGTCGATGGGCCCGCACAGGTACTCGAGCATGTCCAGCCCATGGCACTGGGTCTCGATGAGGTTCGCGTGGGGATGCTCGCTGTCGCCGATCTCGCCGCCGAACCGCCAGGTTGCGAAGCTGATCGGGCCCAACTCACCCGCTTCGACCGCCGCCTTGGCCATCTGCACCGGCACCGCGTAGCGATGGTTGAAGTTGATGCCGAACCAGAGATCGCGCTCTGCGGCTTCGGCCAGCAGGGTGTCCGCCTGGGCGATGTCGAAGACCAGCGGCTTCTCGACGAAGAGCGGGAACCCAGCACGAATGATCGCCAGCGTCGTCTCGTAGTGCCCCTCGTTGGGCAGGCACACCGACACCAGATCCGGCTTCTCGCGGGACAGCAGCTCCTCGAGCTCCGCGTATCCGGTCGTGCCGAACTCGGCGGCGCGGGCGTCCGCCTTGGCCTGATCTCGACCCAGGACCCCGGCCAGCTCGGTGTCGGGGCGCGAGTGATACAGGCGCGCGTGCTCATGCCCCCACCACTCGCCGGTCCCCACGACCGCGACCCGCAGCTTCGACTCCGCTCCCATGTTCCCTCCCCGACGTCGGTGACTAGAGGCACCGTAGCCGGAACCGGGGCCGAGCGGGTAGCGTCTCAGTGGCATGCGTGCCCACACGTATCGGCGCGCCCCAGCGAAGGAGTCACACGATGCGCGCCCTGCGAACCCCGGTCATCGCCGCGGTCACTACCAGCCTCATCGTCGGCGCCACGGCCGGCGCCGTGTCGGCCAAGGTCGACGATGCGATCAGCTACACCAGCGCTCCCGATCGGGTGGCGGTCTTTCTCAACAACGTGGCCTATGCCCGTGACGAGGTAGCCCTGCCGGGCGGGGTCGACTTGCGCATCGTGCTGCCGTCCACGGTCTACGCGGACACGCTGGTGCTGCGTGAGAACGGCAAGCGCGTCTCCAACTACCGGCTGAACTACGGCACCGGTCAGCCGACCATCAAGTGGCAATCGGCCACCGACAGCGAGCTGCGTGACATCTCCATGGAGTACCTCCTCGGCGGTGTGAGCTGGCGCCCGACCTACGATATGTGGGTCGGCGCAGACACTGACGAGACTGTCGACCTCGACTACTTCGCCGAAATCACCGACAGCTCGCTCGACCTCGATGAAGTAGAGACGCAGCTCGTCGCGGGCATGGTCGACCTCCAGCGGCCCATCGCCCCTGCAGCCGAGCTTTCACTGAATCAGAAGCTCGCCGGCTTCGCCGAGGCGGACATGCTGTCGGTCTCCGCGCCGGTCGGCCAGGTCGACATCCAGCACACCTACGACATCGGCGCGCTGACGGCGGAACCGGTCATCTACAAGGTCAAGAACGAGAGCGACCAGCCGTTCAGCGAGGGCGTCGTCCGCAACTACCAGGGCGGCCTCTTCATCGGCAGCGACTTCATCGAGCTCACGCCCGTCGGTGGTGAGGGCAGCGTGACCATCGGCCACCTGCAGGACGTTCGCGTCAAGCGCGAGCAGACACAGGCAGCGGTGGACATGGGTCGCTTCGACTACCAGTACGAAGTCACGCTGACGATCGAGAACTTCACCCCGACCACGGTGCACATGGATGTCGTCGACTTCCTCCCGCCCCACGCGGAGCGGCTGGAGGCCCCCATCGACCCGCAGCTCGAGCCCGGCAACCTCATGCGCTGGCCGATCAGCGTCGAGCCCAGCGACGAGATGGTCATCACCTACGAG
>CAYZDQ010000115.1:0-6760 GCA_964476955.1 uncultured Anaerolineaceae bacterium | reverse complement strand
ACCGGTCATCAAGGGGCGTTCCTCCAGCTGGTCGAAAGGAGAGGACTGGGTGAGCGGGCGGGACGAGGCACCGGGGGGCAAGCGCCCCATCCCGCCCGAAAGGCACCTAGCCGACGGCGGGGGCTGCCGTGGCCTCACCGGAGTTGCTATCGACCGGGCCCGGCTGGGCCCATCGCTCCGGCTCGTCATTGAAGGTGTCGCGACACACCGGCTCGCAGAAGTAGTAGACCCGGCCCTCGTATTCCTGCGTGATCGCCCCTTCGGGTTCGACGAACATGTCGCAGACGGGATCGATCAGGACGTGTCGCATATCGGGTTCCTCCGTTCGCGCGTGGCGCTGCTTCGTATGGACATCACGATGGAGCGATGGCCTGAGAGCGACCTGAAAGCCCGCTGTCGGAGCGCTGAGAAGTGGCGCCTACTGAGCGGGAAGCCGAAGGATGGCGACCGTTCCGCCTCCTGCACGGGGCCGGAGCTCGATGCTCCCTCCGTGGGATTCGACGATCCACTGGGCGATGGCCAGCCCCAGGCCGGTGCCTGACGGACGAAGCCGCCGCGCCTCGCTTCCTCGGTGGAGGCGCTCGAACAGCAGCTCCCGCTCCTCGTCTTCGATCCCGATACCGGTGTCGGCGATCTCGACGACGGCCGTGTGCGCCTCGACACGCAGCCCGGCTGTGACCGAGCCGCCTTCTGGCGTGTAGCGGGCAGCGTTGTCCAGCAGGATCCCGACGAGCTCACGCAGGCGATCGGGCTCGCCTTCGACGACGGCCGGCTCGACCGAGGTGACGGACATGTGCACGTGCCGTGCGGACTGACGCGCGATGCGCACGGTGTCCACGAGCAGGGCGTCGAGCTCCACGGGCTCGAGTTCGAGACGTGCGCCGGTTTCCGCGCGTGCGAGCGAGAGCAGATCCTTCACGAGGCGAGCCATCCGCTCGGATTCCTCGCGAGCATCCCGCAGCACTTCTGCGCGCTCCCCCGGAGGCAGGTCGTCGCGTTGGGCGAGTTCGACGTTGGCCCGGATGGTGGTCAACGGCGTCCGAAGCTGATGCGACACGTCAGCGAGGAACTGGCGCAGGGTTTCGTGGCTCCGCTGGAGCGCCCCGAGCATCTCGTTGAAGGCGACTTCGAGGTCGGCGACCTCGTCACGTGCTTCCCCGACCTCCACGCGGGCGCCGAGGTCACCCGACAGAGTGATCGCACGGGCGGTCTCGGTGACCTCCGAGATCGGCGCCAACGCCCGCCGCGCAAGCGCGAGGCCGATGATGGCGGCGACGACCACGACGGCGATCCCACCGATAAGCATGGCCGTAGTCACGGCTGCGAGTAGGGCGTCGGTCTGGCGTGTCGAATCCCCCCAGGCCACGTATCCCGCCGGCTCATCCTCGTGGCCACTGATGACGTGGACGGTGAGACGGCCGTCCTCCTCCCCGGTGTAGTCGCGGACCGCGAGCGCATCGTGGTCCGCATCCGCGAGGTCAGCAGCCCCGATCATGAGCACATCCGGTTCACCCGGCGCCGAATCGGCGATGACCACACCGGCGGGATCGAGCACCTGGACACGCCCGCCGGTCGAGGCGAACTGGCTCACCAACCGCTTGGACGGCACCACATGCCCCGATGCGTCGACATCCTGGGCGAAGGCGCCCGCGGCGTGCTCGACGTTCGCCTGAAGCTGTGCGTCGAACGATTGCTCGAGCTGATCGCGCAGGACGACGTACACGCCCGTGCCATACACAAGCAGCGCGGCGCCGAGGATGGCCGCGTCGATGAGCGCGAGCCGCGCCCGGATCGAGATCTGCCGTGCCCGCAACGTCACGCCTTGAGCACGTATCCCGCCCCCCGCACCGTGTGGATGAGCCGGGAGGCACCACCAGCCTCGATCTTGTTGCGCAGGTAGCGGATGTAGACCTCAAGCACGTTCGACTCACCCTCGAAGTCATACGACCAGACGTGGTCCATGATCACGTCCCGCGTCAGGACCTTGCGTGGGTGGCGCATGAACAGCAGGAGCAGGTTGTACTCGGTCGTCGTCAGGTCGAAGGTGCGCTCACCGCGCCGACCCTCCCGCGCATCGACGTCGAGCTCGAGGTCCTCGAAGCGCAGGATCTCCCCGCGCGGTGCGGCGCGACGACGGAGCAATGCGTGGACGCGAGCGAGGAGCTCCTCGAAGCTGAAGGGCTTGACAAGGTAGTCGTCGGCACCCGTCTCGAGGCCCTCGACGCGGTCCTTCACCTCGTCGCGGGCGGTCAGCATCAGCACCGCCACGTCGTCACCGCCGTCGCGAAGTCGGCGTGTGACCTCGAGGCCGTCGATTCCGGGCAGCCCGATGTCCAGCACGATGAGCGCCGGCGCATGCTCGCGCGCCTTGGACAGGCCCTCCTCGCCGGACGCGGCCTCGGCGACGCGAAAGCCCTCGTACGCCAGGCCGCGACGAACCACAGCACGGATCTTCGGATCGTCGTCCACGACCAGGACGCGCGTGGCTGGGTTCGGCACCTCTCACCCCTTCTCGGAACGTCATCGGCGTCGCCGCTACGACCGATGCTGACGATACTGCCTGAGAGCCGGATGAGAAGCGTCTGAGCGCCATGTGAGGCGTTGCCCAACGGCCTGGTCGGGCCGCTTGCATCTGCACGATTCTGTGGCAGTATCCGGCGCCATGTCGACTGCACGCCTCCCCCGATCCATCCGTCGCTACCCGGGCCTATGGCTTACGGCCGGGGTTGCGCTCCTCGTCGTCCTTGTGCTCGCGCTGTTCGGCGCGCTCGATTCGGAAAGCCCGCCGCCGCTGGTGCAAGTCGCGTCGCTCGAGACTGAAGACATCCACATCGCAACGGTCATCGACGACGGGGCTGACACCCTCGTCGTGGGTCACCACGGTGGTGTGCTCGCCTCGACCGACGGCGGTCGGACGTGGAACGAGGACCTCGTCGGCGTCGATGCCATGGCGCTAGCTCCGAAGGCTGACCACGCCCTGCTCGTCGGCGGCCACGGGTTCATCGGGGAGCGTGCGCCCGATGGGACCTACCAGGAACTCTCACCCGATCTTGCTGACGACGATGTCCATGGGCTCACACGCTCTCACGTCGACCCCGAGCGGTTCTGGCTTGTGTCCGGTGAAGGCGCCCTGTACCGCACGGTCGATGGCGGCGCCTCGTGGGCCGTCGTCGACGATGGACCCATCGTGCGAATCGCCGCGGGACCCGACGGTGTCGAAGACCTCTGGGCCGTGGACGCCTTCCGCGGCCTGGTCTCGAGCGCCGATGGCGGCAGCACCTGGAGCGATGGCACAGAGGTTCCGGGTTCGCCGGTGAATGCCCTGGCCGTCTCACCCGACGGGTCGGCACTCCTGCTCGGGACCGGGATGGGGGCCTTCCTGTCAGAGGACGATGGCGCCTCCTGGGAGCGGATCATCGACGTGCCGGTCGCGGCAGCGACATTCGAGGACAACCCCGACGGCGACGACATCGTCTTCCTCGTGACGCCGGCTGGTGACGTCTACCGCTACCACTAGCGCAACTCTTCGGCGATTCTCAGGTTCCGCTCAGGAACGGGCCATAGCCTCTGGCTCACTCGGGCGCTGCCCGGACCATCGGATCACACGCGAAACGGGGGAACCCTGTGTCACTGCTCATCGACCGACCACGACGTCACGCGACACGAACGATCGGAGTGTCCATCGGCGCGCTCGCCGTCCTCGCCATCGGCGGCCCTGCGGCTGCGACCGATATCGTCACAGCGTCACCCGAGCCGCTCACGACATCGCCTGCGCCCCTCGCGGTCGAGGCCGCTCCAGCGGCCATCACCGCCATCGAGGATCTGGTCGTGGAGGTCCACCGCGCACCCAACTGCGGATGCTGCACCGGCTGGGAGGCGTACATGGTCGACCAGGGCTTCACCGTCGATTCCTGGGAGGACCCTGGCCTGACCGAGTTCAAGATCACCAGCGGTGTGCCGATGAACGCGATGTCCTGTCACACCGCGATCGTCGATGGCTACGTTGTCGAGGGACACGTGCCGGTCGAGGCCATCTTCGATCTGCTCGAGGAGCGACCCGAGGTCGATGGCATTGCCCTCCCCGGCATGCCACAGGGCTCGCCGGGCATGCCGGGCGAGCAGATGGCACCGTTCGAGATCCTCGCATTCGATGACGGTCTGAGCTCCGCCTTCGGTGCCTACACCGCCGCATAGCGAGGGACGATCCTTGCAGCTGACCACGTTCGAGACCGACGGCCAGACCATCCGCGCTGGCTACGTCTGCCCCTGTGGCTGTACCCCGTCGGTGTCATACCAGCGGGGCGCCGAGCCCGTCGCGAGCCACTGCTGTTGCGGCAACGAGTTCGCGCTTGGTCCCCGGGCCGAGCGGACACTCCAGCCGCGTGACGGGTTCGTCCTCGAGACCGAACAGCGCGCCTCGGGCTGGGGCGATGCGGTAACCGCGGCATGGCTCGTCGGGCCGAGCGTGCACCCCGAGCCCTCCGGCGACGGAGAGGGTCACGACCATGGGCATGACCAGAGTGATGATGGAGGCGATAACGCCGTCGACCCGGTCTGCGGCATGCACGTCGAGCGGGCGAATGCCACCGAGTTGGGGCTCTACCGCCAATACCAGGGTGTCGACTACTACTTCTGCGGCAAGGGCTGCTACCTCGACTTCGGAGACGACCCCGGGCACTATCTCGATCCGAGCTACGTCCCGTCGATGTGAGTCGGCCATGCCGGCCGCTTCTCGCTGACATCGACGCGTGCCGCTGATGGAGGTCGGCACCGTCATCACGATGTACGGGATCCTGGCGCTCGTCGGGATCCTGTCGCTCGTCTACTTCGGCCTGATGTGGGTGGCGTCACGGCCGTTCCAGGAAGGCCGCACGAGCGAGCAGTAACCTCACATCCAAGCGTGGATGCGAGAGAGAGAAGTGGTGAGCCGGCTGGGATTCGAACCCAGGACACAGGGATTAAAAGTCCCCTGCTCTGACCGCTGAGCTACCGGCCCGGAGAACCTAGTGCGTGAACGCTCATTCTGAGCACATTATCGGCGCGAGCGCATGGCGCTGACCTGAGCACAGCGCTCGGAGAGACAAACCTCGGACTCACGCGCCATCGACCATCGGCTTGACCTCACCCACGAAACGCTCGAGGGTTTGCTCGTCGTACGGCGCCGGCAGCTGGGCGATGAACGTCGTGAAGCCAGCATCGCGGAGCTCGAATATCCGTGCTGCGATCTGCTCCGGCGTACCAGGCCAGAATGACTCGTCGTCGGCCACATCAGCGATCGCCGTCTGATTGTGGGCCAGGGCATCTTCAAGGACGCGCTGAGCCTCGAGCTCACTATCGCGGATGAAGGGCTTGCAAGCCACGCTGAACTCGATGGTCGACGGGTCGCGGCCCTGCTCCTCACAGTGCTGGCGCAACACCTGCGCCTTGTGACGCAGTACGTCAGGCCCTCCGTAGGCGTTCCACATGTCTGCGTGGCGAGCCACGGTGGGTAGTGTCTTTCGCTCCCCGACCCCGCCGATCATCATCGGCAGGTGCGCCTGGATCGGACGTGGGAGCACCTGAAGATCGTTCGTCCGATAGCTCGGTCCGAGATGGGTGACTTCTTCACCGTCAAGGAGTGATCGAAGCAGACCAGCGGCCTCTTCGAGCCGATCGAGTCTGTGGGCTGCGCCAGTGCCGAAGTCGACCCCATAGGCATCATGCTCCGGCTCGAACCAGGCGCCACCCAATCCGAGCACGCCACGACCGCCACTGATGTGGTCGAGCGTGACGGCGGCCTTGGCGACGATGGTCGGGTTGCGGAACGTGTTCGCGCCGACGAGCAAGCCGATGCCCACCTGCTTGGTGATCGTCGCGAGGGCGCCGAGCGTCGTCCAGCCTTCGAAGATCGGCTGCCGCAGCTCCCCGAAGATCGGCAGCAGGTGGTCCCATGTCCACAGATGTGAGTAGCCCAGCTCGTCGACACGCAAAGCAGCGCGCCGGAACGTCGGCCAGTCGGTTGACTGGCTCCACAGCAGGACACCTAGCTTGATGGCAACACCTGAGTTCATGGCTTCACCTCCAACATCAGTCCGACGCTCGCTTCAAGAATGCATCCCGCAACGCTTGGCAGGTCACTACATCCACTCCCAGGCCACGTTCGAAATAGACCTCGACCGACCCATATCGGCCAAGCATCTCGGCGAAGGCTGCCTCCCGGTTCTGGGCCCGGACACCAGCCAGCGATTCGAACAGCTCCGCATCTCCGCCGCGTTGGACGAATGCGCGGCGTGCGGGCTCAAGAATCTGCTCCAAGGGCTCAGAGCTGGCCATGAAATCCGCACTGATGTGCTCGCGTGGCACATCGAGCAGCGCCAACAGCGCAGCGACTGCCCAGCCCGTGCGGTCCTTGCCGGTGGAGCAGTGAATCAGCGCGGGACAGCTGGCTGCGTCGGCAAGATGCCGGAAGAACTCTCCGTAGCCCCGCCGCGCACTCTCGACACAGACGAGGTCGCGAAACCTCTGTTGCGACACGTCGGCCGCGCTTCGGGCGCCGAGCGCTTGGCGAGCCGCCGCCGGATCAGCCATGAGGCGGTCCAGCTCCGCAGCCGTCGGGGGCGACGCATCGGCGAGGACATCCATGCTGAGATAGGTGACCCCACCGGGCAGAACGTCAGGCGCGATGCGTCTCTCCGCAGGGCTACGCAGGTCGAAGACTGCCCGGAGTCCGAGCTTATCGCGCGCCACCGCCGTGGACCTGGTCGGGGCGCTCGAGCGATAC
>CAYZDQ010000114.1:0-6763 GCA_964476955.1 uncultured Anaerolineaceae bacterium | reverse complement strand
ATACAGCAGTCCCTGCGCCTCGACCGCCGCTTCGAGGTTGGCGGTGATAACGCCGGACTGGGTCACGACCACCAGGTTGTCAGCGTCGATCTCCAGGATGCGATCCATGCCGCTCAGCGACAGCACGATCCAGCCGTCCATGGCGTTGGCGCCACCGGAGAGACCCGAGCCGCCACCGCGGGCCACGACCGGCACGCGATGTGCCGCGCAGGCGCGCACGACAGCACTGACCTCCGCGGTCGAGCTCGGGAAGACCACGGCCAGTGGCTGGCCGAAGGGGATGAAGTCAGTCTCGTCCTTCTGGTAGTCGCGAGTGGCGGCGGTGTCGGTGAGGATGCGGAGCCCCGGTGCCGCGATGCGGATGTCGTCGAGGATGGCCTGGCTCGTCACTGGCTCATCATGACCCAAGCCCGGCCTCGGTGATGGATGCGAACTCCTCGTGGAGCTCGAGGCGCAGCCGTTCGATGGCCTCGGGTTCGCGACCGTGGTACACGCGGTTGGTGCAGATCGCCACGACAAGGTCGCGGCGCGGGTCCACCGCCAGGGACGTGCCGGTGAAGCCGGTGTGACCGTAGGCCTCGTCGCTGAAGGGGGCCAGGTGCTCGGTCGGCTGGACCTGCCAACCGAGGCCACGAGCCGCCTCCATCCCGGGCGTCTGGTCCTTCACGGCCGTGCGGCTGAAGCGCTGCAGTCGCAACCGGGCGTCCTGCCGCAGCCAGGCCACACCGAGACGGGCCACGTCATGGTCGGTGGCGAAGAGTCCGGCGTGCCCGGCGATCCCGCCGAGGCCGGCCGCGTTCTCGTCGTGCACCTCGCCCCAGCAGCGCCGCTCACGCCAGCGTGCGTCGAGCTCGGTGGGCACGATCAGCTCGCGGGACCGACCGGCGGCGACCGGCGCGTACGTCAGCGAATCCAGACCCAGCCGGTCGCGGATGAGCGCCTGCATGGCCTCCGGCAGCGGCCGTCCGAAGCGCCGGGCCACGGCCGCGCCGAGCAGCATGAAGCCGAGGTCGCTGTAATGGAACTCCTCGCCCGGTCGAGCCACGAACGGGTAGCCGCTGATGGCCGTGAGCGCGTTCGTCCACCGCTCCTCGGCGGAGACCGGATCCGGCTCTCCCGGCGGCGGCGGGGTCGGCCCGGTCACGCGGAAGAGGCTGTGCCATGGGGCCAGGCCGCTCGTGTGGGTGAGCAGCTGGCGGAAGGTCACGGTCGCAGGATCCACGGACCAGCCCGTACGTTCCGGAGGCGTGGGCAGCGGCTCCCAGCTGAGCGGGTCCTGCCCGCCATCGACGCCCCGGGGCCCGCCTTCGCCCAGCTCCGGGAGGACGCCGACGACCGGGTCGTCGAGCTCCAGCTTGAAGTCGGCGCTCAGGCGCAGGAAGGCAGTGGCGGTGAAGAGCTTGCTGATCGAGGCCAGGTCCCACAACGAGCGGTAGCCGACCGGATCGGTCTCCCTCTCGGGATCGCGCCAGCCGGCATAGGCCTCGTACCACGGCGATCCGGCCTGCCACGCACTGACCGCCAGGGCCGGAGCCACGCTGGGCACAGCCCCGTCGATGATCTCCCGCAGTCGGGCCCGCGTATCGGCCCGGAGCTTGTCGATCTCCGCGTGGAAGGGCTGCTCGCTCACCGCGGCCGGATGTCGGTGCCGGGCACGCTGACCGGTGTGCTGCCCGCGGCCTCCACCTCGCCGAAGAGCACCTCCGCCGCGGCCTCCGCCGAGCACCAGCGCGGTCCGAAGGTGCAGAGGTAGTCGGCCGCCTCGTCCAGCTCCGCCAGCTCGTACGGGTCTCGCAGCGCGACCACCAGCACGCGATCGCCACCCGACCCCAGCGCCTTGAGCACACCCTCGCGCACCCCCGTATCGAAGTCGACACCCGGCAGGGGGTGGTTCTCGGTGACGGCCACGATGAGCCCGTCGCCGCCGGGGATCTGGCCCATGAGCACGTCCTCGGCCGTGACCACGCGGGTCTCCGGAGCGCGGCGCTGGACGGCTTCGGCGAAGAGGTCGAAGGCTGGGTCGGTCTGGTTGGGGCCGATGCCCCGGGTGGAACCGAGGATCTGGTAGGCCTCCCGCCGGGTGGTGTTCACCAACGTGGGCGGCTCCTCGGCCGTGACGGGATCCAGGTCATCACCGCCGCGCAGCATGCTCGTGGCTGCTCGCGCCGCGGCCAGCTCCACGGCTCGATGCTCATCGCTCCCGACATTCTCCGGCGCGGGGTCGGTCTCGGCCACGCTGGCCTTCAGACGCAGGGTCCGCCCCACGGCCTCATCGAGCCGGGCCTCGCTGATGCGACCCTCACGTACGGCTTCACGCACGCCTTCGATGAGCGTGACCTGGCGCTGCAGGTAGTCGGCATCGTGGTCGTAGTGCTCCTCGGCCAGCATCACGATGTCCACGCCCGCGTTCACCGCCTGCGTGGCGGCATCGACGGTGTCGTAGTTCGAGCGCATCGACTTCATGTTCATCGAGTCCGAGATGACCGCGCCCTCGAAGCCGAGCTCGCCGCGCAGGACCTCGTCGAGGATCACCGGGCTGAGCGTGGCCGGGCGGTCGGCGTCGAGGGCCGGGAAGAGGATGTGCGCGGTCATCACCAGCGGTGCCCCGGCGGCCACCCCGCGGGCGAAGGGCAGCAGGTCCACTGCGAAGAGCTCGTCCCGCGAACGCTCCACGGTAGGCAGCCCTCGATGGCTGTCCAGCGTGGTATCGCCGTGGCCCGGGTAATGCTTGAGGGTCGGGATCGCCCCGGCCTCGAGCACCCCGGCCACGGCCGCCTCGGTCATGCGTGCGACCAGCTCCGACGGCTCGCCGAACGAGCGCGTGCCGATGATGGCGTTGGCGGGGTTGGTGTTGCAGTCGGCGCAGGGCCCGAACGTCGCCTGCAGTCCCACCGCACGGACCTCCTCGCCGATGACGCGGTACACCGCGCGTGCGTGCTCGGGATCACCCGTCGCGCCGAGGGCCATGTTGCCGGGGCCCGGACACGAGCCGGGGTACATCACCTGCCACGCGCCCTCCTGGTCGGCGCCCAGCAGCACCGGCACACCCAGCCGCGTCCTAGCCGCGAAGCCCTGGATTCGAGCGGTCATGGCCGCGGCCGCTTCCGGATCGGGCAGGTTGTCGTTGGAGAGGTAGGAACCGCCCACGAAGTAGCGCTCGAAGAGCGTCTCCGCGGCATCGATGGCCGTAGCTTCGAAGGCGAGCAGGAAGAGCTGCCCGACCTTCTCCTCGGGCGTCATCTCGCCCAACAGCCGGTCGACGTCCATGGTGGTCCTCCTAGCCCTTGACCGCGCCCAGCGTCAGGCCACGCACGAGGTAGCGCTGGAAGAAGAGAGCGATGATGAGTGGCGGCAGCATCGTCAGCACGGCCGCGGCCGCCATGGCCTCCCAGGCCACCTCGTACTGGCCGATGAACAGCGTCAGCACCACCGTCATCGTCTGGGAATCGGCGGTGCGCGTGAAGATGAGCGGGATGAGGAAGGCGTTCCAGGTCGTGAGCATCACCACCAGGAACACGGCCACCATGCCGGGCAGCGCCAGAGGGCGCACCAGGTGCCACAGGATCTGCCAGCGGGTGGCACCGTCGACCAGCCCCGCGTCCTCGATCTCGATGGGGATATCACGCACGAAGGTGGCCATCAACCAGGTCGCGAGCGGGATGGAGAAGGTCACGAAGATGAGCACCAGGCCCGGCAGCGTGTCGATGAGGCCGGCTCGCGACATGATGAAGAACAGCGAGATGAGCGCGACCCAGATGGGCAGCGGCATCATCAACATGATGTAGAAGAAGCTGAGCTGCTTGCCGCGGAAGCGCATGCGCGCGAAGACGTAGCCGGCGCCGGTGCAGAGCAGCGTCACGATGGCGGCCGTGCCCACGCTGCTGATGAGGCTGTTGGTGAGGCCCGCGCTGAGGACGCCGATGGCGGCTTCCGACTGACCCCCGCGGAAGCCCTCGCCACCCTGGAACAGGCCCACGTAGTGCTCGAAGGTGGGGGGTGTGGGGAACCACACCTTGGTTGGCGTCTGGTACAGGTCGATGCGGGTCGAGATACTCGAGACGACGACCCAGTAGATGGGTGCGAGGGCCCAGAACAGGAGCAGCGCCACGCCCGAGTAGATGCCGACGTAGCGGAGGCGGCGTGTGGCAGCGCTGGAGAGGTTCATGGCGTGCTCGTCATCACTTGTCCTTCACGCCCTGGTTGTAGAGGCGCACGATGAAGGCGATGCCGACACCCAGTGACATGAGCAGCACGAGATAGGACAGGGCTGCCCCAAGGCCGACGCGCAGGTCGCGGAAGACGAGCTCGTAGTTGTAGACCATGAGCGTCTTGGTGAAGGGGTTGATGGTGCCGCCGGTGGACCCGCCCGAGGTCAGCGTCCAGACGATGTCGAAGATCTGGAAGGCGGCGATGAACTCGAGCACGAGCACGATGGCGATCGAGGCCCGCATGCTGGGGATGGTCACGTGGCGCAGGCGCCCGATGACGTTGGCGCCATCGACCTTGGCCGCGTCGTAGAGCTCGCCGGGAATGCCCTGCATGCCCGCGAGCAGGATGATCATGGGGAAGGCGAAGCGGGTCCAGGTCTGGACGATGGCCACCCAGATCATCTGGTTGGTCGGCTCGCGCAACCAGAACTGGTACTCATTGATGATGCCCAGCTGGTAGAGCAGGCCGTTGAGCGCCCCGAAGTCGCCGTTGAGGATCCAGCCCCAGAGGAAGCCGTTGACGACCGGCGGCACGAGCCAGGGGATGAGCACGAGGCCGCGCACGATGCCGCGGCCGGGGAAGTGCTCGTTGAGCAGGAGCGCTGCTGCGAAGGCGAGGATGAGCTCCAGCGGGAGGACGATGAGGACCAGCAGGATGCTGCGGATCGTGACCTCCCAGAACTCCTCGTCTGAGAGGAGCCGGGCGTAGTTGTCGAGGCCCACGAACTCCGCCGGCTTGCGGATGCGCAGGTTCTCGTTGGTAAGGCTGGTCTGGAGGGTGTCGAGGGCAGGCAGATAGATGAGCGCGAAGACGACGAGGACGATGGGCAGCAGGAACGCGAGGATGAAGACGCGGTCGCGGCTCAGGAAGCGCGTCATCGTTGGCTCATCTCGATGGTCATGCTAATGCCCCCGCGACGTCGTTGGAGCGACGCGGCGGGGGCACAGGTCATACCTTGGCTAGCAGAGAGGCTCGGTCAGGAGTATTCGGCCTTGAGGTCGTTCCAGATCTCAGCGAGGTTGTCGATGACCTCCTCCGAGTCGGTACCGGCCGTGGCGGCCTCCTGGACCGCGCTGCGCACGTCAGCGGTGAAGGGACCCCACCACAGTGCCGTTCGCGGAAGCTCGTTGAGGAAGGCCGACTGCTCGACGATGACGTCGTAGCCAGCGATGCGGCCTTCGTCGTTCAGCGCTGCAGCCACGCCCGGGCGGGACGGGTACAGGCCGAAGGCGTCGAAGATGGCCATCTGGTTGTCAGCGCCGGTGTACCACTCGATGAACTGGTAGGCGGCTTCGCGGTTCTGACTGCCGGTGCCGACGCCCAGTGCCGCAGGGAACGACCACGTGAAGTGCTCGTCCGGAAGCAGCAGATACTCGACGTCGGGCGCCTGCGTGGAGCGCTCGGGGTTGTTGGCCACGCCGATGGAGCCCTGCCAGCCCTGGTGGAACGTGCCCGTGCCCTCCCAGAAGGCGGTGTGCTGGCTCTGGCCGATGATGCCTGGGCTGATGACCTCGTCGGCGAACCAGCCGAGCAGCATGGCCATGGCCGCGCGGGCGGGGGAGCCCTCGTCCGCGAAGACCGGGTTGAGGTCGTCGTCGAACATGGCGTCACCCATGGACAGTGCCATCAGGTACCAGGACCAGTCGATGGCGCCGAAGGCGATGGGGTTGGAATCGGCACCGGACTCCTGCATCGCGTAGGCGATGTCGGAGAGCTCCTGCCATGTCGTCGGTGCGGCGTGACCCGCATCCGCGACCTTCTTGGCGTTGTAATCCATCATCACCAGCTGGCTGTAGACCGGGATCGCGTACAGCGCGTCCCCGTCCTGCCAGAACTCGACCTGTGCGAACTCGCCGAGGTCCGTGCCCGCGGCGGCGACCAGGTCGCTGATGTCCTCGACATTGCCGGTGGCGACGATGTTCGAGGGTGCTTCCTCGGTCAGGAAGATGACGTCGGCAGCGGGCTCACCCGCGGCTGCGGCCACGGATACGTTGGTGAAGAGTGTCTCCATCTGGCCCGCGTCGATGACCTCGACGTCGATGCCCGACTCGGCTTCGAAGGCCTCCAGCGCGGCCTGGTCCGGCGGCACGCCCCACGGCGGTGTCAGGAACGTGATCGACGCTCCATCCTGGGCCACGGCGCTCCCGGCGGGGACTGCCAGTGCGAGGGCCAGGATCGCGGCCGATCCGACTCGCACGAACGAACGTGAGGGCATGTCGCCTCCTCCTCCATGTTGGCCTGTGACCAGGCCGACGTCCGACTTTGTCAGCGGACTGAACGAAGTCAACAGGGTACCCCGATGGTCAAGCGTCATGTCAACGATTACGCACGCTTGAAGGCAGGCCTCCTGACGACCATCGGAAAACGCCGGGCCAGGTCCTAGCGGAAGAGTCCCGAGCCGCCCGGCTGGAGCGGGCGGTTGTTGCCTTGATGGACCGCCCTGAGTGCCTGCAGCTGCTCGGTCGAGAGCGTCTTCGCCTGGACCAGGATGCGCCAGTCCACGCCCTCGGTGAAGGGTGGCGTCGTGAGCGAGCCGTCGTAGGCCACGTGAGCG
>CAYZDQ010000113.1:0-6769 GCA_964476955.1 uncultured Anaerolineaceae bacterium | reverse complement strand
GCGCTCCTTGTGCAGCAGCGCGACGAGGTCACAGCCGTCGTCCATGGTGATGTGCGGGTGCGTGTCCGCGGCCGCGTTGAGGTGCTTGTAGTAGGTCTCGTTGTCCTCGCCCCGGACCGCATAGCAGCTGATGCCGTACTCGGCCACGAGAGCGGCCGCCACGTCGTCCTTGGTCGAGAGCGGGTTGGAGGCCACGAGGGTCACGTCGGCACCGCCAGCCTTCAGCGTACGCATGAGGTTGGCGGTCTCGGTGGTCACGTGCAGGCAGGCGGCGACGCGCAGGCCGTCCAGCGGCTGCTCCTGCTCGAAGCGCTCGCGGATGAGGCGGAGGACCGGCATCTCCCGTTCCGCCCACTCGATACGACGAACACCTTCTGCCACGAGACCGAAGTCAACGACATCGTGGGGCGGATAAGACGCGGTCTGGCCAGTCTTGGCGTCACCGGAGGTGGTCTGCATCGGGTCGTTGGGCGTGGGGGTATCGGTCATCCATTCCTCCTGAGGTCGGAAACAAGGGCCCGGACGGGCCCGACGATGCTATCCCAGAGCGACGTTTCCCGGTGGATGAGCCGCTCGTCGAACTCGGTCACCGTGCGATAACCGAGCGCGCGGTAGACCGCCAGGGCCGGAGGGTTGTCGGCGCGCACGTTGAGCACGACCGTCTCGCATTCGCGCAGGAGCTCTGCGGTGACGGCGCTGGTCACGACCTTGCCCAGGCCCTGGCCGCGGTACTCGCGATGGGTGTAGACGTTACCCACCGCGGCGATGCCGACGCCGGGTCCGATGACATGGGTACCCGCGGCTGCGATGAGGCGCGTCCCGCGCCGCACGCCGTAGTAGATCCCAGCGGCTACGGCCTCCTCGGCGAGGTGTGAGCTGAAGCCCAGCTGGTAGAGCCGGTTGAGATGGCGCGTATCGCCCTGGTCCAGGCGCACGGCCTCGCCGATGATCGGGGTGAAACCGGCCCTGTCCACGGCCATTCGCACCATCGGCGCCGCCGCGTCCACGCGATAGTGGTCGCGCACCGCCGGCACCAGCGCCGGGCGCATCTGCGCATAGGCCACGCGCGGGCGGATGACGTCGCGCAGGACCGTACTCACGCCGTCCGGTCGGCCCATGAGGAACAGTGGCTGGGGCGAGATGCCGCGGTACTCCATCACGACCGCGATCGGCTCCCCGTCCTCGAAGGCCATGCCCCAGCGAGTGCGACCGAACTCATGTTCGTCGGTATCGGCGAGGGCGTAGGCGGCGAACTGTCGATCGGTGCCAAGGAAGCTCCGCAGCAGTCCCAGGTCGCGCGTGCTGCGCACGGCGATGCGGCCCGTCGTGGCGACCCCGTCGTGGGAGACCGTAGCCATCAGCCGGCAACCCCGCCGACCGTGCCGCTCTCGGTGATGAAGGCATGGACCGTCGCCGCCGGGATGACGTCGGCGGCTGGCACGAGCGCGTCGGAGGTACGGATGGGCACATCGGTGAGATAGGCCGAGAGGTCACGCGCCGGTCGCACTTCGGCCGGGATCGAGGAGCCATCGGCGGTATCGGGGTCTCGCACGGCAGCCGGCCCGTGGACGAGCAGGCGTGGACGGGTCTCGACCGCCGGTTGGGCACCGATCAGCTGGGCGATGGCGCGGCTGCCCACGAGCGCACCCACGTCACCGTTGGCCGCGACCCACTCGGCGCCGATGAGCACCGCGTCCACGGGCTCCCGGTCGAACAGCCAGGCCACAGCGGAGTCGGGGATGATGCGGTGGTCCAGGCCGGCCTGGCGCAGCTCCCAGCTGGCGAGCCTGGCGCCGTCCATGAACGGTCGACCTTCGGTCACGAAGACGCGCAGGTCGCGGCCCTCGTCGCGCAAGCGTGAGAGGGCGGTGATGCCGCTGCCCACGAGTCCGCCGGCAAGCGCACCCTGGCTGCCGTGGACGAGCACGTTCAGCGGACGCTCCGGAGGTTGCGGCAAGGCCTCGACGAGGCCGGCGGCGATGGCGGCCTGCGCGGCCCCGATGTCCCTCGCGAGCGCATCCGCCTCCAGTCGCATGGCCTCCGCGACCTCCGTGCCGGGCGTGGACGGCGGCAGTGCCGCGACGGCGCCGCGCGTACGCGCGGAGGCCCAGCGCAGCAACCGCGCGGAAGGTCGGGCCTCGACGAGCGCGCGCTCGGTGCGGCGCAGCTCCACATCTCGCTGGTCGGCCGGCTGGTCGGCACGTTCGGCCGCGGTCAGGGCCAACCCATAGGCCGCGACCTGGGCCATGAGCGGACCGCCCCGAGCCACACCCAGACGCAGGTAGTAGGCGACATCGCTGCCGCGACGGGCCACGACCTCGTCGAGCGCCTCCGGGATCCGTCGCTGGTCGAGCAGGATGAGCTCGTCACCGGCGACGCGATAGGCACTGCGGAATGCGTGTTCGCTCGCGGGCGGGGCAGCACTCACGACCGGATCGCTGGTCGCTCCCGAGCGTGCGAACGCCGGTCGGGTCTCGTCTGCGGCGCCTTCGTCGAGGCCGAGCAGCTCGCTGGCCATGGCGCTGGCGGAACGACTGGCCACGTCCGCCATGCCGGCGACCTGGCCGACCGCGGAGACAGCCTGCTTGCCGAACTCGAAGAAGAACGCGCGCCGACCCGAGTCGACGGTCTGGCCACTGCCCTCCGGTGTCGAGGCAGGAGCTGCCGGCGGGCGCTCTTCGCCCGCTTCGGCCGGATCCTGGCTATCGGGCCGATCAGTACCCGATGATGGAGTTGATCCGGTAGCCACTGAGTCGCTCGCGCCCGTTGAGGAAGCCGAGCTCGACGAGGAACGAGAGACCGACGATCTCACCCTTGAGCTGCTTCACCAGGTCGATGGTGCCGAGCACGGTGCCGCCGGTCGCGAGCAGGTCGTCCACGATGAGGACGCGCTGACCGGGCCGGATGGCATCACGGTGCACCTCGAGGGTGTTGGTGCCGTACTCCAGCTCGTACTCGACGCTGATGGTCTCCGCGGGCAGCTTGCCCAGCTTGCGCACCGGTACGAAGCCGGCGCCGAGGTGCATGGCCATGGGTGCGCTGAAGATGAAGCCACGCGACTCCATGCCCACGACGATGTCGATCTGCTCGTCCTTGAAGGGCTCGTTCATCAGCTCGATGGCCTCGTGGAAGGCCGCTGCATCGCTGAGCAGGGTGGTGATGTCGTAGAAGAGGATGCCGGGCTTGGGGAAATCGGGGACTTCGCGGATCTGGGCCCGTAGCGAGTCGGCGGACACGGCTGGTCGCTCCCGTGGTTGTTGGCTGAGGTAGGCGTGCCTGAGTCTAGCGCAACGCTTTGCCCATCCTCGAACCGTGCCGGCCTAGCCTCCGGCGGTCGGTCCCCCTGCCGGCCTGGTCATCGTGCCGCCGCTCGCGCCATGGCGGGCCGCGACGATCTCGGACATGATCGCGAGCGCGGTCTCGGCCGGTTCGCGCCCCCCGAGGTCCAGGCCGATGGGCCCCCGTAGCCGCTCCAGCTGGGCTTCGGTCAGACCCGCCGCCAGCAGACGCTCACGACGTGCCCGTTGGGTCTTGCGGCTGCCGATGGCGCCGACGTAGCGGCAACCTCGACGGAGAGCCTCGCTGATGGCCGGGTCGTCGAACTTGGGATCGTGGCTCAGCACGGCTACCGCATCGCCGGGTCCCAGCTCGAGCTCGTCGGCGACCTCATCCGGCCAGCCGATGAGCAGCTGGTCGACATCAGGGAAGCGTTCGCGACTGGCGAAGGCCGGCCGGCCGTCGATGAGCACGGTCTCGTAGTCCAGGTTCCGGCCCAGGCGCACGAGCGAGACCGCGACCTCGACTGCCCCCACGACCACCAGCCGTGGGCGGACCGGGAAGGCCTCCACGAAGAGCTGCCGACCATCCAGCTCCACGACCGCGGAGGTGCCGCTGGAGATCGCAGCCTGGCCGGCCTCGATCAGCGCGGCCTCGGCGGCGCTATCGCCGAGCGAACCCTCGAGGCGACCGTCCTGGTGGATGACGAGCGGAGGCTCGGGCGGTGCTGCAGGGCCCAGCTCGGAGGCACCGATGCCCGCGCCCGGCGAACCGGCAGGCAGGATCGTGGCCAGCGCCCGTCCAGCATCTCGATCGCGTCCGGTGGTCCTGAGCGCCTCCAGCGCCAGTGGTGGCACTGCCGGCTGGACCAGCACGTCGATGGTGCCACCGCAGGCGAGCCCCACATCCCAGGCGTCGGAGTCGCTGATGCCGAAGCGGACCACGCGCTGCTCGCCCGCCGCCTCGGCCCGCTCCATGTGCTCGGCCGTGGCTCCTTCCACGCAGCCACCGCTGACCGAGCCGCTGAGGCGACCGTCCCCGGCTCGAACCATGGTCGCGCCCTCACGCCGCGGCGAGGAACCGAAGGTGCGGACCACCACGGCCCGCGAGATGGAGGCGCCCTCTCGCTCCCAGGCTTCGATGGTCTGCAGCAGCTCTCTCATGCCACGACTCCGATGCGGGGGCTGGACTCGGCACTGGCGTCCCGGTGCACACGCGGCTTCCCGTTGCGGTCCGGCCGCCGGCTGCGATGGTCGGCCATCTCCGCGAGCAGCTCGCCGAGGCGGTAGAGGGAGGCCAGGTCCTGGACGGCCACGAGGTCGTCGATGAAGGGATAGGCCGCGGCCATGCCGCCGGCGAGCGGCTGGTAGTACTCGGTCCCGGCCAGCGGGTCGAGCCAGATGAGCCGGTGGCAGCTGCGCTGCAGGCGCGCCATCTCGCGACGCACCAGGGCCGGATCGCCACGGTCCCAGCCATCGCTCACGACGATGACGACGCCACTCGAACGCAGGGTCCGCCGAGCCCAGTCGGCGTTGAACTGGCGGAGAGACTCGCCGATCCGCGTGCCGCCGGACCAGTCCGACACGGCCGAGGTCACGCGATCGAGCGCGATGTCGGGATCGCGCCCGCTCAGCTCGTGGGTCACGCGCGAGAGATGCGTGCCGAAGACGAAGGCTTCGGTACGCACGTTGGACATGAGATGGAGGGCCATGGCGAAGCGGATGAGCAGGCGCGAGTGGCGCTCCATCGAACCGGAGATGTCGCAGATGACGCTGATCGACCGTGGCCGCATGGCCGGGCGCTGCCACAGCCACTCCACCAGGTCACCGCCGTTCTGGAGGTTGGCCCGGAACATCCGCCGGGCGGCTACCACCCGGCCGTGCCGGTGCAGCTCCTGCCGCCGGGCGCGGCGCATCTCCAGGCGCGGACGCACCTGGTCGACGAGGCGCTCGGCATCGCGCAGCTCGTCGGGGCTCATGCGGTCGAAGGGCTTGTGCAACAGCCGCTCGCGTTCACTCCAGGACCTGGAGGCCGCGTCCTCGTCGTCGAGCGGTGAACCATCCGCGTCGGCGTCGGCATCGTCTTCCGCGGTGGCGCCTTCGACCTCCTCGAGCGACTCATCATCGCCGGCGCCGGCCTGGGCCACCTGCTCGTGATCCTCTGCCCCGGCCTGGACCTCCAGCTCCAGCTCGATCGGGTCGATGCTGAGCTCGTAGCGCTGCCAGAAGCGCGTGAAGACCTCGTCGTAGATGGGCACCTCATCTCGGCGCCGGACGAAGATGGCCGAGCCCGCAGCACGTACCTGCTCGCGGTCACCGATGTCGATGAGCGTCAGCGCCCGCGAGTAGTCGATGGCCGCACCGATGTCGGTGGTGATGCCCTCTGCGCGCAGGGCGCGCGTGAAGAGCAACGCGTTCCAGAAGAAGGCCCCACCCGAGACGCCGGTCACCGCTCGGCCCGTACCGGTCATCAGCCCGAGGCGGCCCCGGCCGCGGTCTCCTCGAGGTAAGCCGCGGCGGTGGCGCCGCGGATGGCCTGCACGTCCTCCTCGTACTTGAGCACCACCCCGAGCGTGTCGTCGACGATGTCCGCCGTCAGCCGGCCGGCGCCCAGCGCGAGCAGCGCCGCGGCCCAATCGATGGTCTCGGCCACACCGGGCACCTTCGTCAGCTGGCCCGCCCGCAAGCGCTGGACGAAGGCCACGATGGCCGTGGCCAGCCGCTCTGGCGTGTCCGGTACGCGCGCCAAGACGATCTCGAACTCACGCTGTGCGTCGGGGTAGTCGATCCAGTGGTAGAGGCAGCGACGTTTGAGCGCGTCGTGGACCTCACGCGTGCGATTGGACGTCAGCACCACCCGTGGCGGGTGTTCCGCGCGCACCGTCCCGATCTCGGGGATGGTCACCTGGAAGTCCGAGAGGATCTCCAGCAGGAAGGCCTCGAACTCCTCGTCGGCGCGGTCGATCTCGTCGATGAGCAGGACCGGCGGCTGTCCCTCCGCCGCCTCGAGCGCCTGCAGCAGTGGACGCTTCAGCAGGAAGTCGGCTGAGAAGATGTCGTGTGCGCGCGCGTCGTCGAGCTTGCCCTGCGCCTCCAGCAGCCGGATCTCCAGCATCTGGCGCGGGTAGTTCCACTCGTAGACCGCGGTATTGACGTCGAGCCCCTCGTAGCACTGGAGCCGGATGAGTCGGGTGCCCAGGGTGGAGGCCAGGACCTTGGCCAGCTCCGTCTTGCCCACGCCGGCCTCGCCTTCGAGCAGCAGTGGGCGGCCCAGCCGCAAGCCCAGGAAGACGGACGTGACGAGGGCGCGATCGGCCACGTAGTCGCGCTCGGTGAAGGCGCCTTGCAGCGCGTCGATGGAGTCAGGATGGTCGAGCATGCACCGAATCTAACGCCCTTGCGGTTTGCTATCGTGCAGCGAGCCCATCGGGCCGCCTGAGAGAGGACGCATGAGCACCGATCCCGACGCCCCCGAGCAGCGGCCGGAGTCGGAT
>CAYZDQ010000112.1:0-6784 GCA_964476955.1 uncultured Anaerolineaceae bacterium | reverse complement strand
TCCCGCAGGCGGACTTCCAGGTCGAAGCGGCAACCCGTGTGCTTGAGAACGAGGAAGGTCGCTGGGTCGGGCGAGGATCGGCACTAGCGTCGAACGGCAGCTCGACGAACCTCGACACCGTGGTCCTGCATGGTGAAGAGGCCTACCAGGGCCTGACGGCCTATGTCCTGCTGGACTGGACCGCTTCCCCGGCCGTGATCACCGGCGTGATCGTCCCCGGCGACCTGCCGACCGCACCCGAACCGCTCAGCGAGTGAACCGTTGGGCCCAGGCCCCGACGGTGTCGGAGGCTGGGCCCACGCAGCCCATCGTCGACGCCCGGGGCTGGAGCGCGGAGCCGCTCACTCGTAGTGCGACCACATCCGTAGCACCTTGACCACCCGTTCCTCTTCGAGCACCTGGTACACGAGCCGATGCTGGATGTTGATGCGGCGCGAATACGCACCTGCCAGGTCACCCACCAGCTTCTCGAAGGGGGGCGGGGACTGGAACGGATCGGCCTCGAGGATTCCGAGGAGGATGACGGCCTTGTCCTTGAGCCCAGCTGCCGCCAATCGCTTGGCGTCCTTCTGGGCGGCCTTCGTGTAGACCAGCCGCCAGGTCACCAGTCGAGCTTGTCCTCGAGCCTATCCGTAGGCGTGTCCATGCCTTCGAGGATCGACTCACGCATGCCCGGAATGGAGACGAGGTACAGCGTTTCCTGGACGGCACGCCAGTCATCTTCGCTGACGAGCACGGCGTTGCCGCGCTTGCCCGTGATGTGGATGGGCTCATGCGACGACTGGACGTCGTCGATGAGGCCGTACAGCCGCTTGCGTGCCTCGGTCGTGGTGATGTCGGTCATATCGGGCTCCGTCGAACGTACGGCAAAGCGTACGTGACCGAACTACGACGGTCAAGAGGAGACCCTTAGGTGCCCAGGGAGTCCAGGGTCTCCAGGGCGATGAGCCTGGTCTTCTCGTGTGGTGCCGTCTGGCGATCGAGGCGGACAAGACACGAGCGCTCAGCGTCGAACACGACGATGGCGACACGCAACGGTTCCTCTTCGTCAGCGGCGTTCGTGCGAGCCGCGTCGAGCTGGTAGAGCACGTCCGCGTTGATACCGCGTGCTCCCCATTTGCAGTCGTAGGCCTCCGCAGACCCCGCGCGCTCCACGGTCACGTCGTAGGGATGGATCTCAGCACGGACGCCATCGAAGAGGATGCGGCGCTCTCGCAGAACGGCCTCGGCGCCCCAACGCCGGGTGAGCAGCGCCTCCGTGATCGACTCGACCAGCGCCCCACGGAGCTGGTTGCGGACCTGGTCACCACGGTCTGCGATCGCGAGTGAAGCTGCGAGGATGGCCTCGGAGCGCGCTCGATCGGCCTCGTCTGCAGCAGGCCCGAACAGGGTCGGGAACATCGTGCGCCAGCCCTCGGGATTGAGGCTCTCTCCGGTCATGACCGCCCTCGCGAGGACCCGTTGCTCCAGTTCGGCATCAGCCAGCAGGCCTGCCGCCTCTGCGACGACGGGCTCCCGCTGGATCACCTCGTAGCTGACCGCGCGGGCATCCTTGGCGGCGTTCTGGAACCTCATGGCCGTTCACCCAGTGCGATGAGCAGTACTTGCGGGAAGGTCGAGAGCCAGTCGATGGCACGATGTGGATCAGTGATCTGCCCGACCTCCTCCGTGGCCCGGCTGACGGCTGCGTCCTGGGCTTCTGTGACCGCTTCGCCGCCACGTCGAGCGATCAGGTCATCGATGCGCTCTTGCCACGATGCCACTAGGTCCTGGATGTAGGTCCACTCGTCCTCGACATCCTCGGCCAGGTCGGCCAGCCCTTCGTATGCAGCCAGCGCATCGCCCGCCACGCGCTCGATCGTCACCCCTAGAACTCGGCCGAGCCCGGGGTGCGCGGGAAGGGGATGACATCGCGGATGCTGGCCATGCCGGTAGCGTAGACCAGCGCTCGGTCGAAGAGACCGCCAGGTACTCATGACTCGACGGCGGCGATGAGACCACCGAGGTGGATGGGCCCATTCGAGCGACCTGCCGTGCCACCGTGGTCGGACCCTGCAAGGCCAGTCCGTCAGCGCCTGAGCCGCCTATCCTTGAGCCATGGCTGTGCTCCTAGGTATCGACATCGGCACTACTGCGACGAAGGCCGTGATGCTCGATCCCGCACGTGGGCTCATCGCCCAGGCTGCCCAGTCCGTCACGCTTCACTCCGATGAGCCCGGCTGGGCCGAGGAGCACGTTGAAGACTGGTGGGCCAACCTCTGCGCCTTGACCGTGGAGCTCGTCACCCGGCACGGTCAGCCCGACGCCGTCGGTGTCAGCGGCATGGTCCCGTGTGTGGTGCTGCTCGACCCGGATGGCCGACCGCTACGGCGTTCCATCCAGCAGAGCGACGCCCGCGCCACCGCCGAGATCGAAGAGTTGCAGACCGAGCTAGCCGATGCCGACATCCTCGGGCGGACCGGCTCACCGGTCACGCAGCAGTCGGTAGCGCCGACCATCCGCTGGCTCGCCCGTCACGAGCCTGACGCGCTCGCAGCAGCGGCCACCATCTGCGGTTCGTATGACGTCATGGTGCGGATGCTGACCGGCGAGCGCTCGATCGAGCTCAACTGGGCCGTCGAGAGCGGCCTCTACGACATCTGGGCCGGATCCTGGGCGCCAGAGGTGCTCGACGCCATCGACCTGGACGCCTCACGCCTGCCACCGGTGCGCCGGCCGAGCGAGATCGTCGGGGTCGTCACCGACACGGCAGCGAGGGAGACTGGTCTGGCTGCCGGCATCCCCGTCGTGGCCGGCAGCGCGGATCATGTGGCCTCGGCCTTCGCGGCCGGGCTGGTCGAGGACGGCGACCTCCTCGTGAAGCTGGGCGGAGCGGGCGACATCCTGCTCACGACCACCTCACCTGTGAGCGACGAGCGGCTCTACCTCGACATGCACCTGGCACCCGGCCTCTACCTGCCCAACGGCTGCATGGCCGCATCGGGCAGCTTCATCCGCTGGTTCCAGCGTGAGCTCACAGGTGGCACCTCGCTCGAGCAGCTCGACGCCGAGGCCGAAGCGTCAGGGCCCGGCTCGCGGGGCATCGTGGCCCTGCCGTACATGCTCGGCGAGAAGACCCCGCTCAACGATCCTGAGGCCAGGGGCGCGTTCATCGGCCTTGGCCTCTCCCACACACGTGGTGACCTCTTCCGGGCGGTCCTCGAGTCCATTGCCTTCGGCTTCCGGCACCACCTCGATGTGCTCTTGGAGCTGGGCTTCCAGCCGCGGCGCGTACGCGTCACCAACGGCGGCGCTCGCTCCGCTCTCTGGCCGCAGGTCACCGCCGACGTCCTCGGCCTCCCGCTCGAGACCTTGCGCTCGCATCCGGGATCCGCGCTGGGTGTGGCCTTCACCGCGGGCGTGGCATCGGGGGCCTTCGACGACTGGGGCGAGATCGACCGTTTCGTCGAGCCGGGGCCGGTGATCGAGCCCCGCGGTCACGAGGCCTATGCCAGCAGCTACGCGCGGTTCCGCGCCCTCTATCCGGCGCTCAAGGCCCTTGAGGGGAGCGCCGAGCCGGCCTAGTGGTGGTAGGGCAGACCACCGCTGACGATGAGGTGGCTGGCGGTGATCTGGTCGGCCGCCGGCGTGCACAGGAAGGCCACCGCACCAGCGATGTCCTCTGGGCGCTCGAGCCGCTCGAGGACGAGCCGTTGGCGGTACTCCTCCTTGACCTCGGCCGCCGAGATGCTTCGCCGCTCGCCCTCGAGCACCCACTCCGCCTCCATCATCTCGGTCTCCACGTCGCCGGGACCGACGGCGTTGACGGTCACTGCCGGGGCGAACTCCTGGGCCGCCACCTGGGTCAGCCCCACGATCGCGAACTTGGCCGCGCAGTAGGGGCCGAAGTACTTGGTCGTGCAGTTGATCTGGGCCACGTACGAGCCGAGGTTGACGATGCGACCCCAGCCCCGCTCCATCATCGCGGGCGCCAGCCGGCGCATGGTCAGGAAGGTGGCCTTGGCCATGATGTCGAGGTGGCTGTCCCAGTCGTCCTCCGAGCAGTCGACGATGGCCCGGTAGAGCGAGATGCCGGCGTTGTTGACAAGGATGTCGATGCCACCGAGCTGCTCCACGGCGCGATCGCAGACCTCGTGCACCGCAGCGGTCTGCGAGAGATCGCCCACGGCCACTTCTGCGTGGCGGCCGAGGTCCCGGACGGCCGTGGCCGTGGCGGCCGCCGTCTCAGGATCGAGGTCGTTGACCACGACGTCGGCGCCATCCTCTGCGAGGCGCAGCGCGATGGCCTTTCCGATACCGCGACCGGCTCCCGTGACCAGAGCCCGGCGGCTGGTCAGTTGCGCTTCACTCATTTCACTGCTCCGAATGTGAGGCCCTTGACGAGGTAGCGCTGGGCCACGAGGGCGAAGATCAGCATGGGGACGATGGCGGTCATCGAGGCTGCGGCCATCTCCTGCCAGCGCAGCGCGGCGTAGCCGCGGTACCCGGCCACGGCGATTGTCACCGTCCGAGACTCATCGAAGGTGAGCGAGAGCGCGATGGTGACCTCGTTCCACATCACGATGCCCACGAGGATGCCCGTGGCCGCAAGCCCCGGCGCAGCGAGCGGTAGATAGACCCGGAGCAGCGACTGCAACTCGGAACAGCCGTCCACTCGCGCGGCGTCGCCAAGATCATGCGGAACCTCGCTGAAGAAGGCCTGGATCAGCCATACCGCGAAGGGCACCGCGAAGACCTGGTAGATGAGCGCCAGCCCGAGTTGCGTGTCGAAGAGGCCGATCTGCTGATACAGCACGTACATCGGGATGACGAACAGGAACTCCGGCAGCGCGTATGCGAGCAGGAGCCACAGCGCCAGCCAGCGGCCGGCCCGGATACGGAAGCGCACGATCGCATAGGCGGCGGGGGTGGCGATGGCCAGCGTCAGGGCGACACCGATGCCCACGACGATGACGCTGTTGACGAACGACGCAGCGAAGACGCCTTCCTGCCAGATCTCCAGGTACTTGCTGAAGTCGGGGATGTAGATCAGGTCGGGCGGGCTCTTGAACGCCTCCACCGGCTTCTTCGTGGAGATCAGGAACAGCCAGTACAGCGGGAACAGGGTCAGGCCGATGGCGATGATGGCCACACCCCAGGCAGTCGACAGTTCCAGGCGGTTCCGGCCGCGGCGGCCGGGTCTAGGCAACCTGCTCATCCGAGGGCGCTCTCTTGTCGACTGGCGCGGCGAATGGCGATGACGAGGGCCAGCACGACGGCGGCGAAGACTACCATCGCCGCCATCGACAGGCTCATGCCTTGTTGCTTGAAGGCGATTCGATAGGCGAGCACCTGCACCGACTCGGTCGTCGTGAGCGGGCCGCCTCCAGTGGTGCCGAAGATGAGGGCGAAGACCTTCATGCAGTCGATCGTCCGGAACAGCAGGATCACCAGGATGATCGGCTTGAGCATGGGCAAGATCACGTGGCGCAGTCGACCCCACAGCCCAGCGCCATCGACCTCGGCGGCCTCGAGCGGCTCACGCGGCAGCGCCTGCAGCCCGGCCGAGAAGACGATGAATACGAACGCGGTCTGCCACCAGGTGTCGATGAGGATGATCGAGGCCATGCCCATGGCCGGGTCGCCGAGGAACCCGAGTGCCGGGATGCCGAACTGCTGGAGCGCGACGTTCACCGGGCCGATGGTGGGGTCGAGGATGATCTTCCAGACGAGGGCCACGATGATGCCCGAGACCATGAGCGGGACCAGCAGGAGCGTACGCACGACCGCGGCGCCGCGACCGAGGCGATTGACCACCAGCGCCAGGCCGATGCCCAGCACCAGCTCCACCGCGACCGCGCCGAAGGTGAAGACGAACGTGTTCCAGAGCGAGATCTGGAAGCGCTCGCTCGATGCGAGTTCCAGGTAGTTCTCCAGGCCGATGAAGTTGAACTGCTTGCCCCAGTTCCAGTCGTAGAAGCTCATATAGAGCGAGTACAGCGTCGGATACAGGGATGTCAGCCCGAGGACCACGATCAGCGGGATCAGGAATCGCGTACCCCGGTCGGCCTGCCGCTCGGGGTGGTGCGAAGTCGACGCCTGTCGGGACAGCTTGCTCACCTCATTCGAAGTGACGCCCCGCCGTGGTCATCGACCCGGCGGGGCGCCCCGCACGCTCTCCGGCCTTGAGACCGAAGAGCGTGCGCCACATGTGCGCTTGGGTCGCGCTAGCTCACTGCCGCGAGCAGCGCCTCGTTGCCGGCGGCGCAGGCGGCTGCCTGATCCTCGCCGTTGGCGATCGCCAGCATCGTATCGACGATGGCAAGTGCGCCGTCCTTCCAGCCTTCCCGCAGGACGACCGTGGTGCGCGAGTCGGACATGGCGTCGTTCACCGCGGCCACGTACTCGGGGACCAGCGAAGAGGTGTAGCCCTCATCCTGATACGAGCTCAGACGCGGAGCGCCACCGGTGGACTTGCCGATCTCGGCGGTGTTGGCAGCGTTGGTCATGTACTGGATGAAGTACCAGCCGGCATCCTTGTTCTTGGCGTTGCTCGGGATGCCCAGACCCCACAGCCAGTGACCGGTCATGGAGTTGCCGCCCTCGGCGGACGGCGGGATGGCGCTGTAGCCCGTCTTGCCAGCCACGATGGACATTTCGGGGTCCTCGTAGCCGGGGCCGAAGAGGCTGGCATCGATGAAGAAGGCCGCGCGTCCCTGCTGGAACAGCGTGTTGGCGTCACCCCAGTCGATGGCGTACTTGTTGGCTGGACCCGCGGCGAGCATGCCCGCGTAGTCGGCCAGGC
>CAYZDQ010000111.1:218-6802 GCA_964476955.1 uncultured Anaerolineaceae bacterium | reverse complement strand
GTTGGAACAAATGTTCGATTATCATAGCATCATCTCTCCCTGGCGTCAAGCCGTCCCTCACCTCCCGCGCCAACGCCGCTGTAGACCGCATCACTTTCTGAGACCGCACCGTTCCAGTCTCATTTTGGGTCGGCCAGTGAATGTGTCGCGATTGCGGCCCTTCGTGACGGCCAAGTGATCCTCACGCCAGGCTGCTCGTACAGCTCCCAGATCATCGGATGGTCACCGTAGGTCAGCATCCACGGACCAGATCGCTCCAGCAGCGTCGCCTCAAGCTGCACGTGGTCGAATGCTCTGATCGAGGCTGCGTAGAGCTCCTCGTGGTCCACGTATGGCGGATCGCAGAAGGCGAACGCCTCCGGATGCTTGGCCAACGATCGCTCGGCTGTTCGCGCAACCCACCTGTGCCCAGGCGCCGGCCTCTCTATACGTAGTCCTCCGAGTACTCGCCCGTCTGATGCCAGTGCCTCACCCGCACGCCGTAGTGGAGCCGCCATCGGTAGCCGGCGCGGCGCACGTTCTGCGCGATGGCCATGTCGTGCCACAGGTACTGCCGGCTGTCGTGGACGCCGAGCCGCCGGGGCATATGGCGGTGCCACACCTCCGCGCGAGTCAGCAGGCAACCCATCCCACTGGCGTCGACGTCCCGGATATGGGTGGCATTCGGGTCGTCGGGCACGCTCTGCAGCCTGTACGGTTCATCGCTGGCGACGTCGTAGGTGATGACCGCCGGGCCGGCCCCCTCGGGCGTGAATCGCGAATGCACCACACCGCTGACGGCCATCACATCCGGCTCCATGCCCTCCAGCAGGCGCAGCGCGATCTCGTCGCCGATCGGCTCGATGTCATCCTCGATCGTCAGCACCAAGTCGATGCCTGCGCCCATGAGTCGTTGCGCCGTCCGGGCATACAGCCGGCACATCGTGTCCGCTAGCCCCACCGGGTCCTGCCGCCGGAGCGCCGCGCTTCCGGCGAACTCGCTGTTCGACGCGACCGCCGACGCCTCGGTAGGGTCGTTGATGATCATGCGGGACGCCCAATCCCTGGTCGGTAACGCGGTGAATGCCTCCAGCGCACGGCGTCGTTCCCTGGAGCACGAGTTGTCGATGAAGATGCCGTGTGTCCGCTCCGCCGGCCAGCCCACCGAGTCCAGGATCCCCGGCAGCTTCACTTCCATCCACTCGCGCCCGCTCATCGGCATCACCACCGCCAGGTGAAACGTCTGCGCCATCACCGCGACGTGCTCCCGGACACCGCGTGGCTCGCGGCGCGAGATCTGCTCCGCGTGCCGGCGGTAGAACCAGTTGGGACGTTCCAGCACATGCGCGCCCCAGCCGTCCCGCGTGATCCTCAGCCACATCGCCCAGTCCTCCATGCCGACGCCCTCAGGAGTCGGCTGCCAGCCGCCGGCCTGGTCGATGGCGATACGGCGCACGAGGGAGCAGGTGTCGATGTGGTTATCGCGGCGCAACGCCTGGTAGTCAAAGGGCTGCACATACTTCGGCACGCCCAGTACCTGGCCGGCCTCGTTCACGGCCTGTGGCGCTGCGAAGAAGATCGCCGCGTCCGGGTCCCGCGACAGCTCCATCAGGTCCGCCAGCCACGTCGTGCCCAGCCAGTTGTCCGCGTCGACGAAGGCAACCAGCGGCGCCGTCGTCAGCTCCATCCCCCGGTTGCGTCCCGCGGCAACGCTCCTCGCATCGATGCGCTCGTAGCGCACCGGGGCATGCTGCGCCGCGAGCTCGCCCCCGACCACGGGCGTGTCGTCCTCCGAGGCATCGTCGATGACGACAATCTCCCGGAAGGGCCGCGCCTGCTGGACCAGCGACTCAACACACTGGCGGAGGTAGCGCCCGTAGTTGTGACACGTCACGACAGCCGCAGCATCGGTCTCCGCCAGGCCGTTGAACCGAGGGTCCGGTCTCCCAGCGGACGTCGATACGACATGCGCCCGCCGGCGCCGCACGGGCTCGACCCGCTCCTCCAATATCACATTGCCGTCAGCGTCAAGCCGCCTATGCAGGGCCACTGAGCACACCGTCCCTCGTCCAGGTGTAGAGCACGTCCGGACCCACGCCGCCGTACCCGTAGTCATAGCCGTAGCCGGCGCCGTACCCCTCAGCGATCTCGATCTCGACCCGGAACTGGCTGCCATCCGTGCCGTCGCATCGGAGCCTCACAGCCACGCCCGGCATGTCCGCGAACTCCGGTGGATCGGCCTGCGCGAAGACCGCATCCTCGCTGTGCGGGATGGTGAGCACGTACGTGGCGCCGTCCTCGACGTCGGCGAGCTGCCCGGCGCCCGACGCCTGGCTCCGAGCCTGCCCTCGTCCCCAATGTAGTGGGTAGCTACCCATCGCTCACCACCGTCCTCAGTAGCTTGCACACGATGTCCGGAGGCTCCACGCCCGACTGAATGCGGCTGCCGGGGCTGAGCTCCAGCCGGTACAGTCTGGCGTCCGTACCGCTCGTGCCGATCAGCAGGCTCGTGGCGCCCGACGCGTCCGTGTGCTCCAGCAGCGCGTTGATGGCCGTGGTCTCGTCGAGCGTGCGATCCTCGACCCACGTGTCGGCCGCGTCGCGGCGCCACAGCTCCGCGTCGTTGCCGCCGGCATACGCCTTGCCCAGGTACTGTCCCAGGGCGCTGACGGAGCTGAACGGCAGCTCTGCATCCTGCGCCCAGGCCGGCTGGGCCCGATACACCACGCCATCGGAGCTCGTGCCCGCCAGCACCTGCCCGCTCAGGTCGTGCAGCGACCACACTGCATTCTCACCGGTCGCGTACGCCAGCGCCGGCGCCGACCCGTAGCTCACATAGACCTTGCCGCCGGCGCAGCCAATGGCCACCGGCGACCCGTACGCCTCGAGGCTCAGTATCTGCTCGACGTCGCCCACGGCCGCGGGCGATGGGTAGCTGAAGCTGAACAGCCGCCCGCCGCCGGCGATGTCTCCGGCGATCCATGCGCCGCTCGAGCCCCGCGGCTCGATGGCCCGTACGGCCGTCACGCCCGGCAAGCCGATGTCGAGCACCGCCTCGCCCGCATCCAGGTCATGGGCCACGACCCGGTCATCCAGCGCCACCAGCAGCTTGCCGTCCACATGGCAGACATCCCGCGGCGTCGTGCCCCAATCGCTCAGGTCCAGCAACTCCGTAAGGCTGCTCCCGTCGAAGCTCACCAGGGACGGCCCATCGGTCAGCACAGCCACCAGGTCTCCCGGATACCCGCACAGCGCCACGATGCTCGTGGCGCCCGTCTCCCAGTACGACAGCACCTCCGCTGGGTCGGCGATGATGATCCAGCGGACCGCCTCCCACTCCGCGGGGAAGCCGTGCGATCGGTGGACCTCGACGGGGAAGTAGTCGGCCAGGTCGACGGAGCTGCCCGGCCCGCAGTAGGCACGCACGTTGTAGACCTGCGCCGGATTGAGTGGCGGCGGATCCACGTCGAGGATCTCGATGCCCAGGTCCGCCACGCGACCGTTAGCGACGGTCAACGGATTGGTGGTGATCTTCACCTGGCTCGCCGCGAGGCTGTTCTGGAGGTCGACGGTGATGCTGTCGCTGCCCATGTTGTTGGCAGCATCCCAGGCCTTCACCTGAACCGTGTGCTCGCCGTTCGCCCATGGGGAGCTGTCCCAGGCCCACCGGTACGCCGAGCCGTAGTTCGGCTCGGTCAGCGTGCCCTGGGCCTGGCCGTCGACATACATCACCACCGAGGTTACGCCCACGTTGTCGGTCGCCGTAGCCACCACCCTCACGTTCCCGCTGACCTCGGCGCCGTCCGCCGGCGCCGTGACCTCCACAACCGGAAGCTCGACGTCCTCACCTGGCCCCGGATCCCCGGTGACCGTCACCTCGTCCGTGTCTGCATCGCTCTTGACTCCGGCGGCATTCCACACCCAGAGCGTGACGTCGTAGGTCCCGGCGGCGACGCCTGTGAACAGGTGGGTCGTCGTCGCGCTCGTGACCTCACCTGTGTCGTACTTCACCACCGCGCCCTGCGAGAGCTGCACCTGGTAGCGCTGCTGCGCGTAGCCCTCCGGGTCGCTGTAGGTCCAGCTCACATTGACCTGTCCGCTGTACCCACTCACCCACGTGATCTGGGGCAGTGGCTTCGCCACGAAGTACTCCACCGTGGTGGGCGCGCCCTGGAAGCTGAAGTTCAGCCGATACGGCTGGGCGACGTTGTTGGCGGTGCCGTGGTAGCCGTAGGTGCTGTCGTTGTTGCGGACATAGTCGGCAGCCGCCTCGCACCGGTAGGCCGAGCCCGGCATGGCGCTGGTGAGCACGTGGTTGGGGCGCGCGGCGAAGTTCGTGGAGCCTGTGCCCATGAAGAACGAGCTCGGGCCCTGGCCCGAGCGGACGAAGTCCCAACCGCTCAGGTCGGCCTTCAGGCGGTAGACGCCGGACTGCGGGGAGAAGCAGTAGACGTTCTCGTCGAGCGTCGAGAGCCACGGCAGTATCTGGTTGCCCATCCACTCCAGAGCAAACGGCAGCGTGCCCTCGATCTCGAAGTGCGGCGACTCATCGACATGGACGACCTCATACCAGTTGCCGTAGGTGTACCCATGGACGACGACGACCTTGTCTTCGTCCGGATGGAGGCAGACGAGGCAGCGCGTTACGGGGGCGCCGCCATGGCTGCGGGTGAGGGTCTCGTAGGTGTCGGCGGCGATGTGGTAGACGTAGACCTTCAGCGAGGCCGGCGCGTCGCCCTGAGGGGCCGCGACCACGATCGTGTCGTCGTCGACCGCCACCGCCCGCGGCGAAGGAGTGTACTCAGCGAAGGTGATCCCATGCTCCGTCTGCACCCACGCGCTCCCCGACCACTTCCAGTAGTAGGTGTCGCCGAACAGGTACACCGACCCGTCCGGCGTCACCACGGGGAAGGCCTTCCCGCAGTCCGGAGCACTTGATAGCTGGACCCATCCGCTCGCCATCTGCTTACTTCCTCAGGTAGGTTTCGACCCGCAGCCACCGCTCGGAGGTCAGGCCGGCGTTGGCGAACAGCGTGTCCAAGTCCACGCGCTCGATCCCGTCCGGCGACTGGCACGGGATCCAGACGCTGTCAGCCGCCGTCGCCAGTTCACCCTCTGTGGCGGCCGTCCGGACGCGAAAGCGGATGACGGCGCCCGAGGGCCGCGTGAAGTGCATCCGCAACTGGGCCCAATGGGTCAGGTCGGCGCCGCCGTCGACGTTGTGGGTCGTGTGCGTGCCCGTCGAGCCGCCGTCGAGCACGACGTCGCCCGGGGTCGCCTCGGTGTCGGCCGCGCCGGCAACCGTCCCGAGCTCCCAGTCCTCCTGCGTGGTGAGGACGATGTCGGCCATCACGCATCCTCCCTGAGCAGTTGGGCGACCACATCCGCCGCGCCCTCGAAGCTGTCGTCGACGATCAGGCCGATCCGCACCGCGACTCCGGGCTCGCCGATCGACACCTGCTCGTTCAGGGCGAAGGGCTGGTAGCTGCCCCAGTCGTCCACATCCAAGTGCTCCTTGCCGGCTCGCACGATGCCCCTCACCTGCACGTCCGTCTCCCACGTCTCGCCGGTCGTCACCCGCAGCCCGACACATGGGCCGCCGTCTGAGTCGGTGAGCCAGAGGATCTTCTCGCCGGCGGTCGGGCCCGCAGAGCCCTGGCCGGCCTCCAGCCGGACCTCCAGCACGTGCGGCGTCTCCGGCGAGCCGTCCCCCACCTCGATGCGGATATCGTGGGCCGCCGGCGTCTCTCCCGTGCCGTCGCCCACCTCCACCTCAATCGCGTGCAGCGCCACGTCCATGCCGGCCGCGATCACCACGCCCGGCCCCCGCCAGGTCGTCTGCCCTCCGGGGTAGATCGTCTGCCCATACCAGCCATCGTCTCCCACCATCAGGGCCCGGCGGCCCGAGGCGTTGATGCGGTCCACCCAGTACGGCCAGGCCTCCGCCAGGCGCAGCGTCTCTCCGTCCCACAGGCCCACACAGGGCTGCTCAGCGTGCTCCTGGGCCTCCGGGTCCCACATCTCTCCGAAGAGCCACAGATGGCCTCCAAACGCCGCCACGCGCGCGTACATCCCTGCCTCGTTGACGGGCCATCGGGCGACCGTGCGCCAGGTGGTGCCGTCATACCAAGCCAGCTCCTGGTACGGCTCCTCCACGTCGAACTGCGGCCGGATGCGGGTGCCCTCGGTCTCGGTCAGCCACCCGATCACATCGTCGGCCTGCAGGGCCCAGAGCCGATCCTGGAAGATGGCATGGGCGTTGCGGTAGGGCAGCGTGCGGCTGAGCGTCCCCTCCTGGTGGGTCCCTTGCATCCACGCCGTCTCGCCGTCCTCGGTCAGCCAGTAGAGGCGCTCACCCAGGGCGGCGAGCGAGCTCTCGGGGTCAAGGCCTCCGAGGGCGATGGCAGTCAGCCCGAGCTCCTCCACCCGGCCCAGCCGGCCATTGCCCAGCGTGTAGAGCATGCCGTCGAGCCAGGCGAGCTCGGCGACGTTGGTCCCGGCCGCTGCCGAGCCGATGATCTCATGCACCACATCGCCGTCCTCGATACGCCAGAGCGCAGCTCCATCGCCGAGGATGCCGCCGGCGGCCCAGACGCCCGTGTCGT
>CAYZDQ010000111.1:0-208 GCA_964476955.1 uncultured Anaerolineaceae bacterium | reverse complement strand
GGCGAGCACCCCGTCGACCCACCGGTCGTCGCTGTCGAAGTCGCCGTGGCCGATGAACGCCCCATCCTCGAGGATGAGAAGCGCGGGGGCGTACGTGCCTGGCCAGCGGCCGGCGCTGAGGGTCTCGTAGCCGTAGCGCGCGCCGCTGCAACCGACATACACGGTGCCATCCGGCGCCTCGGCGGCGCAGGTCAGCAGCGCGTTGTCC
>CAYZDQ010000110.1:2939-6803 GCA_964476955.1 uncultured Anaerolineaceae bacterium | reverse complement strand
GACGACGGCTTCGGCGAGCACGCGTCCCGCTGCCTCGGCGTCGGTCTCGCGTGGATAGATGAGAGGCCGCAGGTCCTGGCCCAGGGCCGGTTCGAGGATGTCGGCGCATCGGTCGAGCGCGGCCCGGAACGCAGGCTCGGAGCGATACGACTCGGCGGCCATGTCCGGATGCTGGGCTCCCTGGCCGGGGAACAGGAACGCGACCTCCAGACCCTCGGCTGCCGACTCGCGGTCGACCGTCGCCTGTCGGTCACCGCCGCGCAGCAACCGCACCGCATCGGCCTGATCGGCTGCTACGAGCGCGCGCCGGTGGGGCATTCGCGTCCGGCCCGTACCCAGCGTCCAGGCGACCTCGGCGAGGTCGGCGGAGGTATCGGATCCGAGATGGTCCGCGAGCGCCGCTGCCTGGCGCTCGAGCGCGGTGGCGGTCTTGGCGCTGACCGTCAGCACCTCGGGCCCGTCACTCACCGGCTGCCGTCGGCTGCCGTTCGCCGGGGCCTCCTCAAGGAGCACGTGGGCGTTGGTGCCGCCAAGGCCGAAGGCGCTGATCGCGGCCCGGCGTGGCTGCTCCGAGCGCTCCCAGGGCTGCAGCTCGGTGTTGACGAAGAACGGGCTGCCCTCGAAGTCGATCTGCGGGTTGGGTGAGCTGAAGTTGACGGTCGGCGGGATGCGCTCGTGATGAAGCGAGAGCGCCGCCTTGATGATGCCGGCAGTGCCCGCTCCGGCGTCGAGGTGGCCGATGTTGGACTTGAGCGAGCCGATGGCACAGTACTGCCGCCGATCGGTGAAGCGTCGATAGACCCGCGTGAGCGCGGCCACCTCGATGGGGTCCCCGAGCGAGGTGCCGGTCCCGTGTGCTTCCACCATGCCGATGGTGTCTGCATCGACATCGGCCACGGCCAGGGCTTCCTCGATGACTGCCGCCTGACCTTCGATGCTGGGGGCGGTATAGCCGATCTTGGCCGCACCATCGTTGTTCACGGCCGACCCGAGGATCGTGGCGTAGATGGTGTCGCGGTCGGCGATCGCATCCGAGAGACGCTTGAGCGCGACGATGGCCACTCCGCTGGCGGCGATCGTGCCTCGAGCATCGGCATCGAAGGTGCGGCAGTGTCCGTCCGCGGAGAGGATTCCGTCCTCGTGGTAGATGTAGCCGCTGGTGGCCGGGACGCGCACCCGGGCGCCCCCCGCGATGGCCAGGTCAGACTCGCCCTGGAGCAGGCTGCCGATGGCCAGATGGACGGCGACCGCCGAGGTCGAGCAGGCGGTGTTCACACTCACGGCCGGCCCTGTCAGCCCCAGCTTGTAGGCCGTTCGAGTGATGGCATACTCGCGTTCGGTGGCCAGCAGCAGGGGATAGTCACCCGTGCGCGCCAGCAGGTCCGGGTGGGCCATGAGATTGGTGCGGAAGTAGGTGTTGGCTGCCACCCCGCCGAAGACACCGATGCGTCCGCCGAAGCCGGTCGGATCGTAGCCGGCATGCTCGATCGCGGCCCATGCGCTCTCGAGGAACACGCGGTGCTGCGGGTCCGTCAGCTCGGCCTCGCGCTTGCTCATGCCCCAGAACGCGGCATCGAAGGCGTCGTAGCCGTCCATCACCGCGCCGGAGTTGATGAAGTTGGGGTCCGACGTGGCTGCGCCGGCGGCCTCCAGCTCGGCTTCGCTAAACGGCCGCACCGACTCGACGCCAGCGGACAGATTAGCCCAGAACTCGGCCACGTCAGCCGCACCGGGGAACCGCCCGGCCATGCCCACGATGGCGATCTGCTCGATGGTCTCGTGCTCAGCCACGATCGCGTCCTCGCGCGCGGCGGCGCCGATCGCGCTGACGCGCCAGCGTGGCGCGTCGCTCCCGTCGGTCCCCGGGAGCGTGGGCCAGGTCCTGGTAGCCGAACCTTGTGGCGAGCTCCGAGGTCGGCTGGCCCAGCTGCGTTCCCGCCTGCCCCTCGTGCGGGGCCTCGGCCAGCGATGCGTCGATGCGGCCATGGGCCAGGAAGCCGGGGTCGCCCATGGGGGCTGATTCGGCGTAGACGCCGTCGACCATCTTCGTCTCGAGCCCACTGTAGGGATTGACGATGGCGGGGTCGAAGGCCAGTCCGAGCCCATCGCAGAGCCGTTCCATCTCACGCGCGGGATCCCGCACCAGGTCTTCGTAACGGAGCCGGTGCTGACGCTCCTGGGGCACTTCCGAGAGGAAGTCCAGGACGACTCGGTGGCTCAGCGTCCAGACCAGCTCGGCCAGCTGCCGAGAGCCGAAGCGGTGCTCGCGGAGGTAGAGGACCTGCTCCATGTGGTGGCGCTCGAACGAGTCGATCATGGCGCGCGGGTCCCGCACCAGGTGTACGTAGCGCGGGCTGAGGAAGTCCCGTTCCGCCTTGCGTGGGACGGCAGGGTCGAGAGCGTAGGACGGCGACTTGTCGACAAGGATGCCCGGGGCCACCGCGGCCTGCAGGCGAGCGTAGAACTGCTTGGTACTGAGTCCGTCCGCCTCGGCCTTGGCGATGGCCGCCTTGGCCTGGTCGGCCTCCACGGAGTCGATCTCCATGACGGTACGCACGGTGCCATCGAGCCAGTTGCTGAACCGGCCCGAGTAGGCAGCCGCCCGCTCCGCCATGGTCTCGAAGCCCAGCAGCTGGAGCTCGCTCGCAGCGAAGAGGTCGGGGTGGCCAGCAAGCATGATCCGCAGCAGGGTCGTGCCCGAGCGTGGGGGGCTGAGGATGAGCACGACCGGCGGGTTCGGCTGATCTACGGCCCGCGCACCATCGCCCATCAGTGGCACCACCGAGCGGAATGTCTCGAGGTCGGCCTCGGTGATCGGGCGGTCGGAGGTGGAACCAGCCACCGGTCCGGTGGTGCCCAGCAAGCGGGCGACCGCGGCCGGATACTGGTTCTCGAGGAACGCCGCGTACTCAGCCACCGAAGGAGCGCTGAAGAGCGTCACCACGAAGATCGATTCATCCAGCTCGGACTGCATCTGATTGACGAAACGGGCCGCCTGCAACGAGGTCCCGCCCAACTCGAAGAAGCGATCGTGCACTCCGATGTCCGACAAGCCGAGGATGGCAGACCAACGCTCCTCGATGAGTCGCTCGAGCTCGTTTCGAGGCGGGACGAACGAGACGTCCATCTCCGGTCGCACTCGCACCGGGGTCGGTAGGGCTTGGCGGTCGATCTTGCCGTTGGGTGTCAGGGTGAAGCGTTCGATCGGGATGAAGAGTGTCGGGATCATGTAGTCCGGGAGTCGCTCGGCCAGGCGCGTGCGCAGCTCCTCCGTCGCCATCGCCTCGGTCTGGGGGTGCGAGACGTACGCCACCAGCTCGAGGTCGCCGTCGGCACGCTCGTGGGCTACGACCACCGTCTGGCGCACCCCTTCGATCTCCTCGAGCGCGGCCTCGATCTCGCCCAGCTCGACGCGGAAGCCCCGGATCTTGACCTGGAAATCGCTGCGGCCGAGGAACTCGATGTTCCCGTCAGGCAGGTAGCGCGCCAGATCGCCGGTCCGGTACAGCGTTCCGCCGGGTCGGAAGGGGTCGGCCACGAAACGCTCGGCGGTGAGCTCGGGGCGCCCCAGATACCCGCGGCCGACCTGGACGCCGCCGATGTACAGCTCACCCGCGGTGCCGATGGGCAGCGGTCGCATCTCATCGTCAAGGACGTGCATCTGCGTGTTGGCGACTGGCGTGCCGATGGGCACGAAGGCCAGCGGGCTGCCGGGGTCACAAGCCCAGGCGGTCACGTCCACGGCGGCCTCGGTAGGCCCATAGAGGTTGTGCAGCTCGGCCCCAAGACGCGCAAATAGGCGGTCCTGCAACGCGCGCGGCAGGGCCTCTCCGCTACAGATGACGCGCCGCAGGCTCGCGCAAT
>CAYZDQ010000110.1:0-2929 GCA_964476955.1 uncultured Anaerolineaceae bacterium | reverse complement strand
CCGGCTCGCGGGTCCTCCAGGAACAACTGCAGCATCGAGGGCACGAAGTGGATGGTGGTGATGCCGTGCTCTCCGATGGTGCGCGCGAGGTACCCGCTGTCGCGGTGGCCACCGGGTTCGGCCACTACCAGCTCGGCTCCGAAGAGCAGCGGCCAGAAGAACTCCCAGACGGAGACATCGAAGCTGAACGGCGTCTTCTGCAGGACCTTGTCGTCGGCCTTCAGTCCGAAGTGGTCCTGCATCCAGAAGATGCGGTTGACGATGGCTCGGTGACTGATCATGGCGCCCTTGGGCCGGCCGGTCGAGCCGGACGTGTAGATGACGTAGGCGAGGTCGTCCGGCGAGCCCTGCACTGCCGACGTCGCGGCGGGCGCTCCCGCCGGTGGCAGCTCATCCACGACCAACACGCGCGCATCAGCCCGATCGAAGCGGCCGGCCAGCCGTGCCTGCGTCAGGAGGATGGGCGCGGCCGCATCCTCGAGCATGAAGCCGATGCGCTCGGCGGGGTACTCGGGGTCGACGGGCACGTAGGCTGCCCCAGCCTTGAGCACGGCGTAGAGCGAGACGACCATCTCGACCGACCGTTCCAGGCAGACGGCCACGAGCGTGCCTGGTGCGGCGCCCATCTCGCGCAGCCGTTGCCCCAGGTCGGTGGCGCGTCGATCGAGCTCTGCGTACGAGAGCGCTTCCCCGCGGAAGCGCACCGCGGGAGCGTCCGGCGTGCGAGCCGCCTGCGCCTCGAACGCCTCGTGCAACAGCACGTCCGGGTATGCGCGGGCGGTGTCGTTCCACGCCTCGGGCGGCAGGTCGAGCTCGTGCTCGCGTGCGACGTCGATCACGTGAGCCCGGTGTAGCGACTGATCATTCATGCTCACCGCCCGCGGCGTCGGGTGCCTCGGTGCCCATGAACTCGGTCATGTGCACGTTGTCGCCCTGGTTGACGCCCTCCTTGGTGACCACGATGGCCACAGTGCGGAAGAGGATCTGGAGGTCCATGCGCAAGTCGTGGTCGTCCACGTACTCGAGATCCAGGGCGAACTTCTCATCCCACGTGATGGCGTTGCGACCGCTGACCTGGGCGAGGCCGGTGATGCCCGGCCTGACGTCGTGACGGCGGGCTTGCTCGGGCGTGTAGCGCGGCAGGTAACGCATCATCAGCGGCCGTGGGCCCACAAGGCTCATGTCGCCCTTGACCACGTTCCACAGCTCCGGCAGCTCATCGAGGCTCGTCGCGCGCAGCCGCTCGCTGAACGGCGTGGTCCGCTCCTCACCGGGCAATAGCTGGCCGTCTTCGCCCCTGGTGTCGACCATCGATCGGAACTTGCAGATGGTGAATGCCTCGCCGTGGAGCCCTGGGCGCTCCTGCCGGAAGATGATCGGCGCCCCCAGCTTGACGCGAACCGCGATCGCGACCGCAAGGATGAGCGGAGAAAGCAGCATCAGCGCCGAGAGCGCGACCACCAGGTCGAAGACCCGCTTGGCGGCATCCTGGGCGGCGCGGTCACGGCGGGTGTGTCTGACGCTCATGGCGCAGCCATCACCGAGACGATCGGTCGCGTCGTCGCATCACCCAGCGCGACCGACCCTGCGTACGTGTCGGGCCGACCGAGGTCGGAATAGACATAGGGCATGACACCGTGGGCGCCGCGCGGGCGGCCGACTCCACCATCCTCTGCGAGCACGTCGAAGCCATCGAGTCGCATCGACAGGCCGTGGCCGGTAGCCTTGGCCACCGACTCCTTCCGGGTCCACAGCTTCAGGAAGGCGGCAGCGCGCTTCTCGTCGGCGACCGCCTGCAGCGCCTGGACCTCACGCTCATGGAACAGGCCGCGCGCGAGGTCGAGGGCGTCGTCGATGGGACGCAGGCGTTCGATATCGACACCGACGGCACGGGCGTGCGTCACGGCCACCACGGCCAGACCGTCCGAGTGCGATGTACTGAACACGAGGTCGCTGCCGGCATCGAGTTGCGGTCGGCCACGGCCGTCGGTCCACAGGCGAACCCGGGCGGGCGGGATCGCGAGGTAGCGGGAAAGCACTTCCCGCAGGAAGGCACGGCGGTTGACGAAGCGAGTGCGATCGCATTCGAAGCGGAAACGGTCGGCTCGCGACAGCTCGGCACCGTCGAGCCAGGTCACACGCTCATCGTCTGGTGCATGCTCGACCGATTCCAGCCACAGGTCGACTCGCGCGGCTTCATGGTGGCGCGGTCGGAGGCGGCGAGAGAGGCTGGCTGTCGGTTTTCGGGTCATGCTGCCACGCAGTCGTATACCGATGGGGGACCAAGAGTACCGGCGCCTCTGCGGTTTGGAGGCACTTATGAATGGTGGCGTCAGGTCATGGGTGCTTGTGCGCACCAGTATCGGCTTCTGGAGCCGCCGCACCACGGCGCACTCGTCAGCCGCCACTCCGGGGCATGTGGCGGCGCAGCTTCGAGAGTGGGGCGAAGCGATAGCGCTTCCCGTCGACCAGTGTCGCCTCACCTACTGCAGAGAGGGTATGGATGCCCGCTGGGTACGACCCACTGCGATCAGGGTCAAGGCGAGCGACCGTCGTCTCCCCGAACGCGTCGGGCGTCAGCACGTCGATTCGATTGATGACCAGCGCACTGCCATAGACCTGGCCGCTGTCCTGTGCCGGTCGATAGAGCACGCCGTCGACGACGAAGGGAGTCCCGCCGGGGCGGGCCGACCGTACATCGCACTTCACCGGGTTGAGCGCGTGAGCTGTCCAGGGGCCGCGTGCATGCTGTCCATACCAGATGTGCAGGTGGCCATCTACGTTCCGTGTCGCGTCGGTGGCGAACAGCCACCACCGCCCGTCGTACTCGACGATCGTCGGATCGACCGCAGCGAAACCCTCGAGAAGCGTGGATTCTCGTTGAGCCCGATCGGACCCAGAGCCGAGCCGGTACAGCGCCAGCTCCGAA
>CAYZDQ010000109.1:0-6874 GCA_964476955.1 uncultured Anaerolineaceae bacterium | reverse complement strand
CCATCCTTCGCTCGGCAGCCGCCAGCTCCTCGGGCGTGTTCACGTTGCAGAAGGAGCCGGCGATGTCGCGCATGTCGACCTCGACCACCGGGCTGTCGTCGAGCCAGTCCTTGACGGCACGGCCGCCTCGCTCGTAGAACTCCACCAGCGCGTCAGCCCAGCCCCGGGTCAGCAGCATCACCAGGTGCTGCCGATAGTCGCCGGTGCGAGGCACCGACAGGCCGGTCTGCTCGGCTGCTCGAGCCAGGCGCTCGACCAGGGCCGGGTCGGGGAAGGGCGAGTCTCCGGGGTGCGTCAGGATCCACTCGGTCTCGACGAGCGGCAGGGCGCTGGCGATCCCGCCGAGCGGGCCGTCACCGCGCTGGCGGTCTGCTGCCACCGGGTAGCCGAAGTCCACGTAGGCCGCCGGGTCGCGGCCGCAGCTGACGACCACGCTGCCGACCTGTCGCCCCAACGCTTCGATCGTGTGCTCCACGAGCGGATGTCCGCCCACCTGCACCAGCGTCTTGTCGATCGCGCCCAGGCGCGCACCGGAGCCGCCGCAGAGCACGAGCGCGGTGACCTGCTCTCGTCGCACGCGATCAGCTCCCGACGAGGACACGGTGAGGCAGGGTGTAGATGTTGCTGCGGTCCTCGCGCAGGAAGCCCACGAGCGTCATGCGCTGTTCGGCTGCCAGCTCGACCGCGAGGCTCGACGGGGGCCCGATGGCGGCCACGAACGGGCAACCGGCCATGGCTGCCTTCTGGATGAGCTCGAAGCTGGCCCGGCCGCTGAACAACAGCCCCAGCCCTGCCAGCGGCAGGTGCCCGTCCGCGAAGTAGCGGCCGACGAGCTTGTCGAGTGCGTTGTGCCGGCCGACGTCCTCGGCCACGCGCTCGATGCGCCCCGCCGAATCGAACGTGGCCGAGGCGTGGATGCCGCCGGTCTGAGCGAACGCCTCCTGCCGGCTGCGCAACGCCCGGGGCAATGCCCCCAGGCTCCCGCTGTCGATGGCGAAGGCATCCTGGCCGGCGCGGTCGGGGATGTGCAGGTGCACGGCCTCGATGGAGGCCTTGCCGCAGATGCCACAGCTGGATGTCGTGTAGGTGTTGCGCTTGAACCTCTCCGGATCGATCTCGAGCGACGGTGAGAGCGCCACCGTGACCACGTTCGCATCGGCCTGCTCGACCGACGAGATGTCGGCCGCGGAGCGGATCACGCCCTCACCGTGGAGGAACCCGAGCGCCAGCGCAGCGTCATCGCCGGGCGTGCGCATGGTGATGGCCACCGGCAGCTGGGTACGCGCATCGGCCGGCCCGTGCTCGAGGCGGATCTCCAGCGGCTCCTCCATCGAGACCACGTCGGTCTGCCGCGTGGTCGCCCCCTCGGCCACGATGTCGAGATCGACGCGGGCGACACCGACCGGGGCATCGGCCGCAGGACGAGCGAGCCGCATGCTAGCGATCGGCAGGTGCCAGCGCTGCCTGCTCCGCGGCTCGGGTCGCGAAGCCCTCCTGCCAGGTCGAACGATGGTTCGCCGGTCGCACCTCCACCGCGGTGACCTTGTACTCGGGGCAGTTGGTGGCCCAGTCGGACAGCTCGGTGGTGACGACGTTGGTGCCGGTGTCGGGGTGGTGGAAGGTGGTGTAGACCACGCCCGGTGCCACGCGCTCGGTGATCTGCGCCGGCAGTGTGATCTCGCCCACGCGGCTCTGGACCGCCACGAGGTCACCCTCGCGCACGCCCCGCAGCTCGGCGTCGGCCGGGTGCATCTCCAGCACGTCCTCCTCCAGCCAGCGGATGTTGTCCGTGCGCCGCGTCTGGGCGCCGACGTTGTACTGGCTGAGGATGCGCCCGGTGGTGAGCAGCAGCGGGAACACCCGATTGGCGCGCTCTTCGGTGGGCTGGTACTCGGTGAGGATGAACATGCCCTTGCCGCGCACGAACTCGTCCACGTGCATGATCGGTGTGCCTTCGGGCGCCGAGTCGTTGCAGGGCCACTGCACGCTGCCGTGCTCGTCGAGGAAGTCGAACGAGACACCCGCGAACGTCGGGGTCAGCTCGGCGATCTCGTCCATGATCTCCGACGCAGCTTCGTACTTCATGGGGTAGCCCAGCGCGTTCGCGAGGGCCTGCGTGACCTCCCACTCGGCCATGCCCGTCAGCGGCTTGGTCACGGGGCGCACACGGTTGATGCGTCGTTCGGCGTTGATGAACGTGCCGTCCTTCTCCAGGAAGCTGGTGCCCGGCAGGAAGACGTGCGCGAACTTGGCCGTCTCGTTGAGGAACAGGTCCTGCACCACGACGCAGTCCATGTTCTCGAGGGCCGCTTCCACGTGCTGCGTGTTGGGGTCCGACTGGGCGATGTCCTCGCCCTGGATGTAGATGCCCTTGAACTCGCCCGCGACCGCCTTGTCGAGCATGTTGGGGATGCGGAAGCCCGGCTCGTCGTGCAGGGTCACGCCCCAGTGCTGGTCGAAGGTCGCGCGCACAGCATCGTCACCTACCGGCCGATAGCCCGGCAGCTCGTGGGGGAAGGAGCCCATGTCGCACGAGCCCTGCACGTTGTTCTGGCCGCGCAGCGGGTTCACACCGACGCCGAAGCGGCCGATGTTGCCGGTAGCCATGGCGATGTTGGCCATGGCCATGACCATGGTCGAGCCCTGGCTGTGCTCGGTCACGCCCAGGCCGTAGTAGATGGCCGCGTTCCCGCCGGTGGCGTAGAGCCGGGCGGCGGCGCGGATGTCCCCGGCCGACACGCCGATCTCGTCGGCCACGACCTCTGGCGCGTGCTCCGGGCGCGCCGCGAACTCGGTCCACTCGCGGAAGGAGACGATGTCCGTGCGCGCCTCGATGAAGTCGTCGTCGAGCAGCCCCTCGGTCACGATCACGTGAGCAAAGGCGTTCATCAGCACCACGTTGGTGCCGGGGCGCAGCGGCAGGTGCACGTCCGCCTCGGTGTGCGGTGAGCGCACCAGCTCGGTCACCCGAGGATCGACCACGATGAGCTTCGCGCCCTCGCGCAGGCGCTGCTTCATCTGTGAGGCGAACACCGGGTGAGCCTCGGTGGGGTTGGCGCCGATGACCATGATCACGTCAGCCCCGGCCACCGAGTCGAAGTGCTGCGTGCCGGCGGAGGTGCCGTATGTCTGCTTCAGGCCGTAGCCGGTGGGGGAGTGGCACACGCGCGCGCAGGTGTCGACGTTGTTGTTGCCGAAGGCCGCGCGGATGAGCTTCATCACCAGCCACACCTCTTCGTTGGTGCAGCGCGAGGAGGTGATGCCGCCGAGGGCGAACTTCCCATGCTCGGCCTCGATGGCCTTGAAGCGGGCCGCGGCGAACTCGATGGCCACCTCCCACGAGACCTCGCGCCAGGGCTGGTCGACCCGGTCGCGGATCAAGGGTGAGGTGACACGGTCCTTGTGGTTGGCGTAGCCCCAGGCGAAGCGGCCCTTGACGCAGGCGTGACCGTGGTTCGCCTTCCCGTCCTTCTGCGGGACCATGCGCACGACCTGGTCACCCTTGAGCTCTGCCTTGAGCGAGCAGCCCACGCCGCAATAGGCACAGGTGGTGAGGACCGTGCGATCGGGCACGCCGTGCTCCACGACCGACTTCTCCTGCAACGTGGCCGTGGGGCAGGCCTGCACACAGGCGCCGCAGGAGACGCAGTCCGACGACATGAAGTCGACCGCGCCGGTGGCGATCTTGGCGTCGAAGCCGCGGCCGAGCACGGTCAACGCGAACGTGCCCTGGACCTCGTTGCAGGCACGCACGCAGCGTGAGCAGACGATGCACTTGGCGGGGTCGAAGTCGAAATAGGGGTTGGAGCTGTCGACCGCAGCGTCGAGATGCGTGGCCGGCTCCTCGTAGCGCACGTCGCGCCGGCCGACCATTCCGGCCATGTCCTGCAGTTCGCAATCGCCGTTGGCCGAGCAGGTCAGGCAGTCGAGGGGGTGGTCGGAGATGTACAGCTCCATCACGCCCTTACGCAGCTTGGCCAGCGCCGGCGACTGCGTGCGCACCACCATGCTGTCGCGCACGGGCTCCGTGCAGGATGCCTTGAAGCCGGCACGGCCCTCGATCTCGACCATGCACAGACGGCAGGAGCCGTAGGCCTTGAGGTTGTCGGTCGCGCACAGGCGCGGGATGTTGACCCCGGCCTCGGTGGCCGCGCGCATGATCGATGTGCCGGCGGCGGTCTCGACGGGCACGCCGTCGATCTCCAGGGACACGGGGGCGGTCCCGTTCTTCGCCGGCGCCGGTGTACCGTAGTCGAGCTCGATCAGTCGCATCTCAGCGGTCCTCCGCCCCCAGCTGCCCGAAGTCCTCGGGAAAATGCTCGAGCGCGCTGCGCACGGGCTTGGGTGTCATGCTGCCCATGGCGCACATGCTGGCGTCTTCCAGCACGCCGCAAAGGTCGTCAAGGAGCGTGAAGCGGTCGGCCCCGGCTCCATCCTGGATCTGGCTGACGAGCTCCGCGCCACGCACCGAGCCGACGCGGCAGGGCGTGCACTTGCCGCATGACTCGTGGGCGCAGAACTCGAAGGCGTAGCGCGCCTGCTCGGCCATGTCCACGGTGTCATCGAAGATGACCACTCCGCCGTGGCCGATCTCGGCATCGATCTCGCGCAGGGCTTCGTAGGTCATGGGCACGTCGAAGTGCTGCGGCGTGAGGTAGGCCCCGAGCGGGCCACCGACCTGCACCGCGCGCACGGGCCGGCCGCTGCGGGTACCACCACCCCACTCGTTGACCAGCTCGCCGAGCGTGACGCCGAACTCCAGCTCGTAGAGTCCGCCGCGCTTGACGTTGCCCGACAGCTGGAAGGGCATGGTGCCGGTCGACGCCCCCACGCCCAGCTGGGCGTACGCCGCCCCGCCGTGGCGCACGATCCAGGGCACCGCACACAGGGTGATGACGTTGTTGACCACGGTCGGCATGTCATACAGGCCCTTCACGGCCATGGGTGGCGGCTTGACCCGGACCTCGCCGCGCCGGCCCTCGAGGGACTCGAGCAGCGACGTGGCCTCGCCGCAGATGTAGGCACCCGCGCCGATGAAGAGCTCGACGTCGAAGTGGTCGTCGAGGACTCCGGCGTCGCGCGCGTGGTCGATAGCTTCGCTAAGGATCTCGGCTGCAACCGGGTACTCCGATCGCAGGTAGATGACGCCGCGCGTGGCGCCGATGGCACGACCCGCGAGCTGCATGCCCTCGATGAGCAGATATGGGTCACCTTCCATGATCAGGCGATCGGCGAACGTGCCCGAAGCACCCTCGTCAGCGTTGGCCACGATGTACTTCTGGTCGGCATCCATGTCGGCAGCGGTTTGCCACTTGCGCCCGGCGGGGAACCCGGCCCCGCCGTAGCCACGCAGGCCGGCGGTGGTGACCTCGTCGAGGATCGTCTCCGGCTCGACGCCACCGCTGTTGAAGCCACCAGCTGCTCGGTAGGCCGCAAGGTCCGTGGGCACGTATGTGCCGCAGTTCTCGAAGACCACGCGGGTCTGCCCCTCGAGCAGCTCATCGACGTCACCGAGCAGCTGGCCATCGAGCTGGTCGATGCCACCGGGAGCGACGGGGCCGTAGGCCGTGCGGCGGCCATCGCGCTCGATCTCCACCATCGGCTCGGCCCAGAGCAGGCCGCGTGAGCCGATCCGTGTCACCTCGGCACCGGCAGCGGTCAGGGAGCCGGCGATCTGTGCGGCGCCCAGGGCATCCGCGACCGACTCGTGCGGGACGAAGGCGCGCTCGGTCATGAGCCGATCTCCTTCACCACACGCTCGACGGCCGTGTCCGCGTCCACCACCAGCCGCCCGTCGATCGTCAGTGCCGGCGCGCGAGCACACAGGCCCAGGCAGTAGACGGCTTCCAGCTCGACGGCGCGATCGGCACTGGCCCGACCCATCTCGGTCCCCAGGCGCTCCTCGAGCATCCTGGTCAGGCGACGTGAGCCAGCGGCCTGGCAGGCCTCTGCCTGGCACACCGACACGACGTGGTCGGCCGGCGGGAGTGTACGGAAGTCGGCGTAGAACTCGACCAGGCCGCGGACTTCGGCCCGGCCCAGATTGAAGACGTCGGCCACCACATCGATGGCCTCGGGCTCGATCCAGCCCCGGTCGTCCTGGATGACTCGGAGCGCAGTCACAGGACCGCCGATCTCATCCACGAGATGGGCGATTCGGGCGCGGAGTGCCTCGCCGGACGCAAGTTCGACGGTCGCGTTAGCCATCGGCGGAGCATATCAGGGCACTCGCGCGGTACGGACCTCGGCCGTCCCGCCACGCCAGCGGTCTGCGCCTACACCAGACGCGGCGCATCGCCGTGGTCAACGGAGGCGGCCGCGGCTTGGGTCAGGCGTCCGGGCTGGGGCTCGCCGAGCGCGGTAGCAGCGTGGTGGTCGTGTGGCCAGGCTCGTAGTGTTGCCTGCAGTCACCAGGACCATGCGAACGAGGTCCGGTGCGGTGCAGTCCGGTGTGGTCTGGTGAGTACCCTTGCGCTGTCATGGGTGAGGCCGACTGGTGGTTCTGTGCTCGTTGCCAGAGCCTTAATAGCCTCTCGGCACGGAAGTGTTACTCCTGCCGATCGAGGAAGCCGAAGAACGCTGCGCGCGCGAGCCAAATCCTTGGCTACCGCGCCGTCGAGTCGTGGGACGGCAAGGTCACCCTTGAGCAGGGAGACCCGCCGGAACCCGAAGAGCCGCCTCCTCCGGCACCTGCACCCATCCGCGATCCGGTCCCGCGGATGGTCGTGACCGTCGCGCCACGACCTCCGCAGGGCGCCCGGATCACCTATCGACCACCGGTCCAGGCCGCTGCACCGAGCCCGAGGCCGAGCCCAACGTCGACCGGGACCCAGCCGGTCGCGGCGGGTCCACCACCCGGCGGGGCACCACCATC
>CAYZDQ010000108.1:0-6877 GCA_964476955.1 uncultured Anaerolineaceae bacterium | reverse complement strand
TCGACACCAGCAAGCCGGACGTGGCGGCGGCCGCGCTCGAAGCCGGCGCCGACATCATCAACGACGTAGCCGGTGTGACCGGGGAGGTGGCGCTGGCCTCGACCGCCGCTGCCCATGCCGCGCCCTACATCGTCATGCACAGCCGCGCCAGGCCGGAGTACCGGGACGTCGTGGCGGAAACGGTGGCCGATCTGCGCCGCGCACTCGAGCTGGCCGAGGGCCACGGCTGTGACCCCAGCTCGCTGATCGTCGACCCCGGTATCGGCTTCGGCAAGACGGCCGAGCAGAACCTGGCCGTGCTGGGCGACCTGGCCGCTTTGCGCTCGCTCGACCGGGCGATCCTGCTGGGTACCAGCCGCAAGTCGACCATCGGGACGGTGCTCGATCTGCCGGTCGAGCAGCGACTCGAGGGCACGCTCGCGACCACCGCCCTGGGTATCGCTGCCGGCGTCGACATCGTGCGCGTCCATGACGTCGCGGCCAACGTGCGCACAGCGCGCATGAGCGATGCCATCATCCGGGGTGGCTGGACAGGGCCACGCAGCTAGTCGCGGGGAGACACCACATGGACCGGATCACGCTCAGCTCGATGCGCCATGAGGGGCTCATCGGTGCCACCGAAGAGGAGCGTACGTTCCCGCAGATGCTGGAGGTCGATCTCGTCGTCGAGGCCGATCTGTCTGCCGCTGCGGCCTCCGACGACCTGGCCGATACGGTCGACTATGGTCCGCTGGTCGCGCTCGTCGAGCGCACCGTGGAGCAGGGTACGTTCACGCTCCTCGAGAGCCTGGCCGGCGCGCTCGCGGATGCCGTGCTCGAGGCTTCGCCCAAGGTCGTCGCCGTGACCGTCCGCGTGCGCAAGCTGGCGGTGCCCATGGATGTCTCGATGGATCACGCGGAGGTGGAGATCCGCCGCGAGCGCTGACGCCCGCTCGCCCTAGCCGCCGCTGGGCCGGTTGCCGAGGGTCAGGCTCAGATCGAGCAGGTCCTGCCCGCGGAGCACGCGCAAGGTGGCCGTCTCACGCGGCCGATACTGCGTGAGGATCTCGTCGAGCGGGTTGTCGCCGTCCACCTTGATGGTATCGACGTGCGTGATGATGTCGCCGTCCTGCAGACCAGCCTCGTCGGCAGGACTGCCCGGGAACACGGCCGCGGTATCGAAGTCGTCCGGCGGCTCCACCAGCGCGCCGTAGTCGAGCAGCAGGTTGCGCTGGCTCTGCAGGACCGGCGTCAGGGCCGTGTAGTAGATGCCCATCCAGGGCCGGCTCAGGGACTCGCCCTCGATGGCCTGCTGCATGATCGGCCGGGCGAGGTTCACGGGGATGGCGAAGCCGATGCCCTGGGCCTCACCGGCGATGGCCGTGTTGATGCCGATGAGGTCGCCGCCGGCATCGACCAGCGCGCCGCCGCTGTTGCCGGGGTTGATGGCAGCGTCCGTCTGGATGAGGTTGCGCAGGGCCTCCAGCTGTCCGCTGCCGCTGCAGGCGTCCTCCACGTCGATGTGGCGTCCGAGCGCGCTGACCACGCCCGTGGTGACCGAGTTGGTGAAGGTGCCCAGTGGACTGCCGATGGCGATGGCGTGCTGGCCCACCTGCAGGGTGGCAGAGTTGCCCATGTCCACCGCGGGCAGGCCCGTGCCCTCGATCTTCAGAATGGCTAGGTCGGTGAGCGTGTCCAGGCCGTGGATCTGACCCGGGTAGCGCTGCCCGTCAGCGAGCTGGACGACGAGCGTGTCCGAGTTGCATACCACGTGACGATTGGTGACGATCCAGCCGTCCGGGTCATAGATGACACCGGAGCCGACGCTCTCGAAGGCGAAGGAGCCGTCGCGACCTCGCGGCGTGATGGTCACGACCGCCGGACTCACGACCTCGACCGCATCGGTCACCGCGTTCTGCTCCACCACGCGCACGAGGTCCGGGTCTACCTGCGCGGCTGCTCCGGTCTGCTGGCCGACCGGTTCCGAGATGAGCAGCTGGCGGTCCAGCTGCCCGCTGGCAGCGAGCAGCAGGTACGTGGCCAGCGAAGCCACGACCGCGGCGAAGAGGGCGACCGTCAACACGCCACCAGCGCCTAGTGGCGAACCCTTGCCCGGATCCGATCCGTGTCGCGACGGACGTGACGTCACGCCGGGTGCGGCTGCCTCCCGGTTCTGGTCGATCCAGGCCGGGCGGTGCTGTGGTGGGGGACTGTACGAGGCGGGCTGGCGGTCGCCATCGACGCCGGGCCGTTGGGCCATGAGGAAGGACTACTCCGATCGGGCACGCGTGGTCGGACTACGAAGCGTAGGGGAGTGGTGGTTCAGGGCAGGCGGTCGGCGGGTGAAGAAGCCTCAATGTCGCGCGGCAATGTGACCACGACCCCGGTACCGACCGCGGGCGTGCTGGAGATCGAGATGCGGCCGTGGTGCATGTCCACGATGGAGCGGGCGATGGCCAGGCCGAGGCCGCTGCCACCGGCGCGCTCCTCTCGTCGGCGGGTACCTCGGTAGAAGCGGTCGAACACGTGCTCCAGCTCGCCGGGATCGATGCCCACTCCGTCGTCGCTGACCGTGAAGGAGGCACCCTCGGCGGTGGCAGTCACGGTGACATCCACATGCCCGCCGGCCGGCGTGAACTTGATGGCGTTGCCGATGAGGTTGCCCAGGACCTGGCCCAGGCGGGGTGGGTCGTGCGGCTGGACGACGGCCTCATCGGGCAGGTGCGTGCGCAGCTCCACGCCCTTGCGCTCGGCCATGGGCTCGGCGTGATCGATGGCGTCCTCGGCCACCGTGCGCAGGTCCTCGTCGCGCAGCTGCAACATGACCAGACCCGAGTCGAGCTTGGACAGATCGAGCAGGTTGGCCGCGAGCCAGTCGAGACGCTCCAGCTGCTGGCGGCTGCCGCGCAGGAACTCCTCGCGCGTCTCAGGGTCCTCGGCGGCACCCTCGAGCAGCAGCTCGTTGAAGGTGCGCATCGCCGCGATGGGGGTGCGCAGCTCGTGGCTCACGTCAGCCACGAACTCTCGGCTGCGGTCACGGTCGCCACTGATGATGGCCACCGATTCCTGCAGGCGAGCGGCCATGTCGTTGAAGGCGTCGGAGAGCTCACGCACCTCGGGCGGCGAGTTGGCGGGGATCTCCACACGGGCATCGAGATGGCCCTCGGCCAACAGGCGTGAGGTCACCGTCAGGCGGCGCAGAGGCCGAGCCAGCCACTGGGCCAGCAGCAGAGCCGTGATGAGAGCTACGACGAGGGCCACCAGGGCGGCGTTGAGCAGAACCTCCGTGATGGTCTGGGTCGTCTGCTCGCGCGAGGTGAAGGGGTTGCTCAGCGTGACCGTCAGCTCACGTTCCGGCGGAGCGCCCTCGGAGTACCAGAGGTCGCTGACGCGGGCCGTGGCCGAGGCCGCCAGGCTGGGCTCGCGGTTCTGGCCTTCCTCACCGGCGTTCTCGGGGTAGGCCACCTCGACCTCCCACACCGGCGCGAAGCCCGGCTCGGGCGCAAGCGCCACATGGGCATCGGCGCGGGCGATGTCCTGCAGCTCGGAGACAGCTCCCCGTCCCGCGTCACCCAACGTCCATTCGGTGGAGCCGCCAGGTGATTGGTCGTCAGGCAGGATGAGCGGCCGCGCACCGCCGCCGGAGACCTCGGCCAGCTCGCCGGCGATGACCGTGGCCATGGACTGGGCCCGGGTCTCGAGGTTGATCTGCTCCTGGTCCAGGAAGAAACCCTCGAGCAGCCGGGGCAGCGAGATGAGCACGAGTCCGAGCACCACCGCGACGACCAGGATGATGGCCACGAAGAGGCGCGTGCGGTAGCTGGACAGCAGCGCGCGATAGCCGGAGTTGTAGTCGGGTGCGTGGGCTTGTGTGCCGGCCATCAGCCGCTACTCAGCGCTCGGCGAAGGCGTAGCCGGCACCGCGGATGGTGAGGATGAAGGTGGGGTCGACCGGATCGTCCTCGAGCTTCTCGCGCAGATGGCTGACATGGACGTTGATGGTCTTCTCGTCCTGGTCCAGGGCCTCGTAGTCGCGGACCAGCTCCAGCAGCTCCCGGCGGGCGAAGACCCGTCCGGGCTTGGAGGCGAGGTGCCGCAGGATCTCGAACTCGGTAGCAGTCAGGCTGATGCGCTTGTCACCACGCTGCACGCGCCGGCGGTCCAGGTCGATGACGAGGTCACGGTGGCGGATGAGCCGGCCGCCCATGGCGTCAGCGAGGTCGCCGTAGGCGCGTCGCAGGAGCGCCTTTATGCGGCTCTGCAGCTCGCGCAGCCCGAAGGGCTTGGTCATGTAGTCATCCGCACCCATCTCCAGGCCGATGACCTTGTCCATCTCCTCATCGCGCGCGGTCAGCATCAGCACGGGTGCCTTGGAGCCCTCCGAGCGCAGGCGTCGCAGCGTCTCGAAGCCGTCGATCCCGGGCATGCGTACGTCAAGCACGACGAGATCCGGCGCAAGCTCGCCGGCGATCTCGAGGGCTTCCTCGCCCGAGCCTGCGACGGTGACCTGGTAACCCTCCTGCTCGAGGGCATACTGGATGCCGCGGGCGACCGCGTATTCGTCTTCGACGATGAGGATGGTTGCTGACATCGAGTGCTCGATGGTACATCGGTGTGGCGTTTCGCCTTGTCGTGCTACGATTCACGGCCGTCCACCCAGTCGGACCGTCCGTCTGTCTGCCCAGCACGGATCAAACCGTCCACCCAGCTACGGACCAATCTCTAGAGGTCACCCAGTGAGCACCCGTCCGGTCGTGTCTGCCGAGCCCCGCGAGGTCATCGGCAAGAAGGTCAGCAACCTGCGTCGTCAGGGCATCCTCCCCGCAGTCGTCTACGGCGGGGACCAGGAATCGCAGAACATCCAGCTTGACGCGCGTGAGTTCGACGTGCTCAGGCGCACCACGACCAAGAACACCCTCGTCGACCTGAAGATCGGCAGAAGCAAGGCCACGCCAGTGCTGCTCCAGGGCATCCACGAGCACCCGGTCCGGCGCAACCCGATGCACGTCGACTTCCAGGTCGTGTCCATGACCGAGGCCATCACCATCGACGTGCCCGTCAACTACATGGGCGACTCCACCGCGGCCGACAAGCTCGGCGGCACCCTGCTGCACCTTCGCGAGAGCGTATCGATCAGTGCGCTGGCCACGGCCCTGCCGAACGCCATCGACCTCGACATCACGCCGCTCGACTCGTTCGAGTCGGTGCTCCATGTCAGCGACCTCAACGTCCCTGAAGGCACGACCGTGCTGACCGACCCCAGCGAGCCGCTGGCCCGTGTCCAGCCGCCGCGCGTCGAGGAGGAGCCGGTCTTCGAAGGCGAAGAGCTCGAGGAAGGTGCCGAGGCCCTCGAAGGCGAGGAAGGCGAGGAAGGCGAAGTCGCTGCCGAGGGCGAGGCGTCCGAGGACGCCGGCTAGCCCGCTTCGACATCAGGGGCGCCGGCAGCGGCGCCCCTCTCGAACCTCTCGTCGTCCCGACCCAGCGTCCGGATCGACTTACCTCTCAAGGACACCAAGGCGGTGTCCAGGTTGGCTATGCCCGCCAACGGGTGGCTATGCCTGCCAACGCGAGCAGTGATGCGATGCCGTGACCCGCGTGTGGGCGGAGCTAGGCGCTCTTGCGCAGCTCGTCGCGGATCTCGGTGAGCAGGTCGACCTCGCTCGGACCCACCTCTTCCTCGGCTTCCTCTTCAGCGCGCGCAGCCTCGACGGCCTGCATCGGCTTGACCACCAGGAAGAAGATGGCGAGCGCGATGAGCACGAACAAGATCAGCGTGTTGAGGAACACGCCGATGCGCATCTCGGCCTCACCGACTTCGATGACCCAGGTCGAGAAGTCGGGGATCCCGACCAGGCCCAGCAAGGGGGTGAGGATGTCCTCGACCAACGAGGTGATGATGGCGCCGAAGGCCACGCCGATGACGACCGCGACGGCCAGATCGACGATGTTGCCTCTGAGCAGGAACTCCCGGAACTCCTTGACCACGTTTCCCTCCCGAAGATGGTGGCGATGGCCGCCCCTTGGCGACGCGGCCAGCGTACGCTTGACCGTGGCCTGAATCCAGCCGCGTCATCGACCCGTCACGCAGGAGCGGCAGCATCGTGGACATGCGCAGGACTCTCATGGCCGGCCTCGTGCTGGCCCTCACGTTCTCCGCGCTGGGGGGTGCCGCGCTCGCCCAGTCGGAGCCCACGACCGAACCCTCGACCTCCGCGGAGGTCACTGACTCGAGCTCGCTCGCTGATGTGACGCTGCCGTTCACCGATCCGAGGTGGCGACGCATCACGCCGGACGCAGGCCCGGCTGCGCGCGAGGACCACACCTGGACCGTCGATGGGGACGGACGCTACGCCTACCTCTTCGGCGGACGCGATGGTGACACTGAGTTCGGTGACCTCTGGCGCTACGACCTCGAACAGGACACCTGGAAACGGCTGGCACCGAAGGGCAAGTCTCCCGTACCGCGCTTCGGCCACAACGCCGTCTGGGCCGAGGGCCACGGTGTCGTCATCTTCGCCGGCCAGCGCGGGACCGACTTCTTCGACGACCTCTGGGCCTACGACCCCGGGTCACGCAAGTGGCGCAAGCTGCCCGCCGGCGGGCAGGTACCCAAGCGTCGCTACGGCTCGTGCATGGTCGTGGGTCCCGACGGGCGTCTCTGGATCAGCCATGGCTTCACCAACGCCGGGCGCTTCGACGACACCCGCGCCTACAACCTCAAGACCGAGCGCTGGGCTGTGCTCACGCCCGATGGCCGGCGACCCGGCGAGCGCTGCCTCCATGAGTGCTTCACCAGCGCCAGCGGCGAGCTTGTGCTCTACGGCGGCCAGGACGACGGCGCCTTCGCGCTCGGCGACCTGTGGCTGATGGACCGGGACCGCAGCTGGGCGCGGCAGGA
>CAYZDQ010000107.1:6464-6889 GCA_964476955.1 uncultured Anaerolineaceae bacterium | reverse complement strand
AGAGCTACATGGCCGGCGTGCTCACCCACGCTCGTGGCATGAGCGCGCTGCTGGCGCCGCTCGTCAACAGCTACAAGCGCCTGGTGCCCGGCTACGAGGCGCCGACCTATCTGACCTGGGGTCGCACCAACCGCTCCGCGCTGATCCGCGTGCCCAAGGTCTCCCCGGGTCGCTCGGTGGAGGCGACTCGCGCCGAGGTCCGCTGCCCGGATCCGACGGCCAACACCTACCTCGCCTTCGCGGCCATGCTGGCCGCCGGCCTGGACGGCATCGAGAAGGGCCTGAAGCTCGGCGATCCGGTCGAGGAGAGCCTCTTCGAGATGACCCCCGAGCGCGTGACCGAGAAGGGCATCGAGGAGCTGCCCGGCACGCTGGGCGAGGCCATCGAGGCCATGGAGCAGGACGAGGTCATCGCCGAGGCGCTT
>CAYZDQ010000107.1:0-6454 GCA_964476955.1 uncultured Anaerolineaceae bacterium | reverse complement strand
GCCAAGCGCGAAGAGTGGGACGAGTACTCACAGCAGATCACCGGCTGGGAGCTCGACCGCTACCTCGAGGCCTACTAGCGAACCAACAGCGCATCCCTCTGGGAGTCGCACTCCCGGGGCCGTGAGGCGCCCTGGGAGCTCACGAAGCGGGCGGTGGATCATCCACCGTCCGCTTTGGATTCAGGGAGCGGGAGCCGCGAGGTCTCGCTCGGCCTGCCTGGTCGGGCCGCCTGGCCACTCAGTGGCCATCTGTCGCCGCCATCGACGGTAGTCGCACTCGTAGCCACCTGGGCTCGGGGATTCGGCCGCCGTGGATGGCCCGATGAGCGATAGCGTCGCCCCCATCGACGCCTGACTACCGATCGGGGCTGTCCGTTGGGCTAGCGTCTACCCCGGCGGCGCCTGTCTACCGCAACAGCCGCAACACGGAGATACCGTCGCCCCCATCGATGCCTGTCTACGTGTGGCCGAGACGGCCTGCCGGTCACGCCGCGCACTGCCTACACTCAGGCCATGACCCACGAACCTCTGAACACATACGGCGTGGCCTCCATGGTCGCGCCGCTGCGCCACGTGGCCATGCGCCGCCCGGGTGCCATCCTCACTGCCGATCCGTCGACCTGGCACTACGCCAAGCGGGTCGATCCTGCGGCCATGCAGCGCCAGTTCGATGCCTTCGTGGGATTGCTGGAGGCGGACGGAGCCACCGTCCACTGGCTGGAGGATGCCGATGACGGTCTGGCCGATTCCGTCTTCACCTACGACCCTTCGTTCACGGTCCCCGCCGGGGCGGTCATCCTGCGTCCGGACAAGTCGCTGCGTGTGCCGGAGGCCGACCTCCACCGACGCTTCTACGAAGGCCGCATGCCCATCCTTGGTGCGGTCGAAGCGCCGGGCCTGATCGAGGGCGGCGACTGTTTCTGGCTCGATGAGACGACCATCGCCGTCGGTCGTGGCTACCGCACCAACCAGTCCGGCATCGAGCAACTGGCCGCGATCGTGGAGCCGTACGGCATCACCGTCGAGGCCTACGACATGCCCTACTTCCACGGGCCCGAGGCGTGTCTGCACCTGCTCTCGGTAGTGAACCCGCTCGACACAGACCTTTCGCTGGTCTACGCGCCGCTGGTGCCGGTGGCGCTGTACGAGCGTATGTGCGAAGCCGGCTACGAGCTGCTCCACGTGCCCGAAGAGGAGTTCGAGGCCAGCGCCGGGCTGAACCTCAATATCCTCGCCACGGCACCTCGGCGCTGCCTGGCTATCGCCGGCTTCCCGCAGACGGCGGCGCAGATGGAGGCGGCCGGTTGCGAGGTGATCACCTTCGAGGCCGACGAGCTGTGCCTGCCCTGCGAAGGCGGCCCCACCTGCCTGACGAGGCCGCTCCACCGCGCCTGAGTTCGGGTCGCACGCTACGCAGAGCCTCACGGCTGGTGATGCCCATGGCGCGCAGTCCCGCAGCGACACGATGCCCATGGCGCATCACCTGACCGATCGCCCGCGCCAGTGCGGTCGTTTCATGCACGGGGTGCGGCAGGGGACCGATCGTCCGCCGGATGAGTCCGGCAACGCATCGATCAGCACCGTCAGGGCAGACCTGAAGCCGATTTCCGGTCCGGTGATGCGCCCACGGCATCGCCGCGCGCCCGACTCGACCGCTTCCCGATGAGGACATCCCTTCGACCTCTCCGGTCCGGGCCTGCCGCCACCCCGTGAAACGGCCCGACGAGGAACGGCTACGCGATGAAGCCTCCGTCGACCGCGAGCAGCGCACCGGTGACCCACTTGGCTTCATCGGACATGAGGTAGACGACGGCCTGCCCGACATCGTCGACCTCGCCGAGGCTGCCCAAGGGGGTGACATCGGTGATCGCGGCAGCCGCACCCTCCACGGCCAGGATCTCGCGGTTGATGTCCGTCTCGATCGTGCCCGGCAGGATGGCATTGACCGTGATGCCGTGCTCTCCGAGGGCCACGGCGGCGACCTTCGTGAACATGTTGGCGGCGCCCTTCGATGCGCAGTAGGGCACCTGCCGGGGGTTCGTCGCCTTCTGCCCGGAGATCGAGGTGACGTTGCAGATCCGGCCCGGACGTCCCGCTTCGACCATGGCCCTGGCCACGGCCTGTGTCATGAGGAACGGACCCTTCGCGTTCACGGACATCATGGAATCCCACTGCTCGTCGGTCACGTCGAGGAAATCGATGAAGTCGCTGATGCCGGCGTTGTTCACCAAGCCGTCCACCGCCCCGAAGGCGGCGATGGTCTCCCGCACGATCCGTTGGGCATCGGCCCTGACCGAGACGTCGCCGGTGACAGCGATGGCCGATCCACCCGCCGCCCGAATCTGAGCAACGGTGACCCCCAGCGCATCGGTGGCGGTCCTGCCGTGGACCACGACGTCGGCGCCCGCCTCAGCACAGCGCATGGCACAGCTCCGTCCGATTCCGCGGGAGCTGCCGGTCACGATGATGGTCTTACCTTCGAGTCGTCCGGTCATCCGTGCCTCTCCTCGCGTCATCGCATCAAGAGTCCACCGTTCACATCAAGCGTCGCGCCGGTGATGAAGGATGCTTCGTCGCTGGCAAGGAAACATGCCGCATAGGCGATGTCTTCGGGCCTACCGAGTCGTCCGAGGGGGATCCGCGCCTGGAGTGCGGCCTGATCCTCTTCCGACAGTGCGTCGATCATGGGGGTCCTGGTGGTACCGGGTGCGATGGCGTTCACAGTGATGCCGTACGCGGCCGCTTCGAGCGCGAGCTTCCTGGTCAGCGCAAGGAGGCCACCCTTCGATGCAGAGTAGTCGGCGCCGGCCTTGATGCCACCGGATTCGCCTGCCAGGGATGAGATGTTGACGATCTTGCCGAAGCGCTTCGCTCGCATCCTCGGCAGCACCGCCTTGCAGCAGATGAAAGCACCCGTCAGGTTGACCGACAGCGTGCGCGCCCAGACTTCGACATCGAGTTGCTCGGTCGGTGAGGTGCCCAGGATCCCGGCGTTGTTCACGAGGATGTCCAGCGATCCGAAGGTCTCGACGATCTCGTCGCACATCGAGAGAACGCCCGGCTCCGAGGTGATGTCCGCTGGGAAGAGGGCAGCGCTCAAGCCATTCGAGACCATCTCGCTGACCGTTCGCTCGCCGGTCGCGGGGTCCACGTCATTGACCGCCACGTGGGCGCCTCGCATCGCGAACACCTTCGCGATGGTCGCGCCGATGCCCTGTCCGGCCCCCGTGACCAGGACCGTCTTGCCGGTGAAGCCCATTTCCAACGACCTCCGGTCATCAAGCTTGCTCACGAGTCGCCACTCAGTCCGTCGAGGACGGCGCGTTCGATGGCTGGGGCATCCATCCCATACTTCTCCAGCAGCTCGAGGTACGGTCCCGACTCGGCGAACGTATCGCGCAGCCCGATCCGTTTCATCGGCACCGGACAGTTCTCCGCCAGCACCTCGGCTACGGCACTGCCCAGTCCTCCGTTGATCTGGTGGTCTTCAACGCTGACCACGAACCGCTTGCCGGCGCAGTGCTCGATCACGCATTCCTCATCGAGCGGTTTGACAGTGTGCATGTCGATGACGGTGACGTCGATGCCATTGGCCGCCAAGGCATCGGCCGCTTGCATGGCGTGGGTGACCATGTCGCCGTTGGCGATGATCGTGGCGTCTGCCCCGACCCTCAGCGCGATGGCCTTGCCGAAGGCGAAGTCGAGGCCGTCGTCGTAGATGACCGGGACGCCGTCGCGGGTCAGGCGCAGATACAGCGGCCCCTCGAACTCGGCGGCAGCGAAGACGGCCTTGTAGGCCATCGTCGCATCGGTGGGCATGCACACCGTCATGTTTGGGATCGTGCGCATGATGCCGAGGTCCTCGGTGGCCTGATGCGTCGGTCCGTCGTTGCCAGGGGTGAGGCCGCCATGGCTCGGACAGATCTTGACGTTGGCCCCCGGATACGCCACGAATGTGCGGATCTGCTCGCAGGCTCGCATGCTGGCAAACACCGCATAGGTGGAGACGAAGGGGATCTTGCCGCAGCTCGACAGCCCGGCCGCCACCGCCATCTCGTTCTGCTCCGCGATACCGACGTTGAAGTACCGGTCCGGGTAGGCGTCCCCGAAGATGCTGCTTCGCGTGGACTTCCCGATATCGGCCTCGAGCACGACGACGCGCTGGTCGTGGGCCCCCAGGTCGCGCAGGGCTTCTCCGTAGGCCATGCGCGTAGGGAGGACCTCGCCGAGACCATACCTACTCATCTAGCGCTCTCCCATCGGTCTCCAGCTCAGCCATCGCCTGTTCGAACTGTTCCTCGTCGGGGACTCTGCCGTGCCAGCCGACCTCGCCCTCCATGAAGGAGACGCCCTTGCCCTTCACGGTGTCCGCGATCACGACGGATGGCTTGCCTTTCGTGCGTCGCGCCTCAGCGAAGCTCGCTCGGATCGATCCGATGTCGTGTCCATCGCACTCGATTACGTGCCAGTCGAACGACGTGAACTTGGCTGCGATATCACCCATCGGCATGACCTCGTCATTGTGGCCGTCCAGTTGGAGCCGGTTGTAGTCGACGATGGCGCAGAGGTTGTCCGACTTCCACTTGGCGGCGGCCATCGTCGCCTCCCACACCAGGCCCTCCTGGAGCTCGCCGCAGCCGAGTACGACATACGTTCGGAAGTCCTGTTCGTTCAATCGGGCAGCGAGGGCCATGCCCAGACCGATCGAGAGGCCGTGGCCGAGTGAACCAGTGGTGTAGTCGACACCCGGTGTCTTGTTCATGTCCGGATGGCCTTGCAGGATCCCGCCGATCTGCCGCAGCGTCTGTAGGCGCTCGATGTCGAAGTAGCCCTTCATCGCCAGCGTGGCGTAGAGCACCGGGCAGGCGTGGCCCTTCGACAACAAGAACCGATCCCGCTCCTCCCACGACGGGCGCGATGGGTCGATGTTCATCTCGTCCCAGTACAGCACCGTGAGCAGATCCGCAGCAGACAGCGCCGAGCCGGGATGTCCGGACCCGGCTGCGTAGATCATCCTCAGGATCTGCCCACGCAAGGCCGTGGCGGTCCGCCTCAGCTGGTCGTCGCGATCACGCATCATCCGTCGAAGTCAGGGCGCTCGGTCGCAAGGGTCGCGATGAGCCGCTCGGATGTTGCCGGTGGCGCTATGGCCATGATCACCTCTCCCGTCGGAGCCCGACTCCCTGGCGCCAAGACCAGGGTCCAACTCCCTGATTGTAGGACAATCGGACAACAGCGATGCCCTCGACCCGCGGTCGCGAACCTCGTAGTCAAGATGGTCCAGCTCGAATCCCACGGTCAAGAGCTGCTCGATGCCATTTCCGGCGGCAAAGGGGGACGGCGGGGTCGGACGCGCTCGCCCACGCGTGCCCGCGAGCGGCGCAACGGCCAGACCGAGCGCGTACGTGGAGACTAGGCTGGCCGCATGAAGGCCATCGCCATCCGGCCGGGCGAACCCGACTCCGTCCACCTCCGAGATGCGCCCCGACCCTCGCTCGAGGAGGTCGCTGACGGGCGTGGCGTTCGCGTGCGCATCGTCCGCGCGGGGCTCTGTGGCACCGATGCCGATCTCGCGGCCGGGGAGTACGGCGTGGCCCCCGCCGGCGACGATTTCCTGATCGTGGGTCACGAGTCGCTGGGACGCATCGTCGAGGTCGGGCCCGCCGCAGATGTGGCCGTCGGTGGACTGGTGGTGGCCACCATCCGCCGCCCCGGTGGTAGCGCCTACGACCGTATCGGCCGTCCGGATCTCTCCACTGACCCGGTCTTCACCGAGGCCGGCATCAGCCGGGCTCACGGCTTCCTGACCGAGGAGGTGGTGGTCGATGCGCGCTATCTGGTGCCCGTGCCCGAGGCGCTGGAGCCAGTGGCCATCCTGACCGAACCGTTGAGCTGCATCACCAAGTCGCTGCGCCAGGCCGACCAGGTCCAGGCTCGTCTCGACCTGTGGCAGCCGCAGCGGGCACTCGTGGCGGGCGCCTCCACCATCGGCCTGCTGGCCACGTTGGCCCTGCGGCTCAGAGGGCTCGACGTCACGACCTATGGGCGCCGCCGCGCCCCGACTCGCAACAGCCGACTCATCGAAGACCTCGGGGCCCGCTACGTCAGCGCTTCCGACCTCGACCTGGCCGGTCTCGTCGAGCGCGACGGTGCCTTCGACGTCGTGTTCGAGGGCTCCGGCGCAGCCGAGCTGATCGAGCCGGCCGTGGCCGCGCTCGCACCCAACGGCGTCCTGGCGCTGTTCGGCGTCACACCCGGCAGCAAGCCCGTGCCGCTCGACGTGGCCCGGCTGAACCAGGCGATCGTGCTCTACAACCGGGTCATCGTGGGCAGCGCGGCAGCCGCATGGGCCGACTACGCGCAGGCCGTGGCGACCATCGCTCAGGCCGAGGCCAGCCCCAGCACGAGCGGCTGGCTCGCCGGGCTGATCACCGACCGCATCGAGGACTTCGAC
>CAYZDQ010000106.1:0-6901 GCA_964476955.1 uncultured Anaerolineaceae bacterium | reverse complement strand
GACCGATCTCGACGCCGGCCACGGCGCCATCGGAGGCCAGTGCCAGGAGCTCGGTGCGGTCATCCTGGGGGCGGTCCTTCTGCGTGTCGGCCAGGATCCGCCCGGCCTCGAACGGCAGCACGGCATCGGCGAAGACGGCGTTGCCACGCGGCTCCACGACGTAGGCCGTCGGTGCGCCTGCGGGCGTCTCCCCGAGCGCATGGAAGAGTCCGGCCGAAGCGTTCCAGGCGAGGTCGGTCACGAGACCGGGCATCCACATCGTCTCGGGGATACCGAGGCCGTCATCGGTCACGCGCACATGCTCGATGGCCTCACCTGCTGCTGCGTAGAGGGTCGGCTCGTCGTCGCCTTGCTCCAGCATCAGCGCCGTCACCGGAGCGCCCGTGGCGATCTCGTCGAGCACGTCCAGCGTCCAGGCGTCGAGCACGGCGATGCCCGCATGATCCGAGACCGCCAGCAGTGGTCCGGCGCTGATCTCGGCACCGGTGAGCGCCCCTGAATCGATCTCCTCGAGCAGCAGCTCCACCTCGGCGCCGTCGAGCCAGGCGTCGACTACCACGAGGCCGTCCCGAGCCAGGCGCTCGGCCAACTCTGGTTCGTCATCGCCGAGCACATCGGCGATGACCCCTGCGGCGAAGTCCCGGTCCTCCAGCTCGAGCGTGTCGACCACCAGCCGGTCGACCCAGGGCAGTTCGACCGCATCGGTGGAGCCCACGGCTAGGCGTTCGTGGAGCAGGCTGCCCGACTCGGCGTCGTAGCTGGTGATCGATCCGCGCGTGATGGCGACGATCGAGGAGTCCGTCACCAGCAGCCGTTCCACCGGAGCCCCAGGCCCGGAGGCGAACGGGCTGGGCTGAGGCATGACCACGCCGTCGCTCCCGTCGCGCAGTCCGTCGAGGGGTTCGGTGTCGAGGCGGTGGACGCGGCCGGTCGAGTCCGAGGCGTAGATCGCATGCAGGCCCGGGTCGACGGTCACCGCAGCCGCGTCCAGCGGCCACTCCGCCTCGCGCGCACCGCCGTCGAGGTCGTAGGCCACGAGCGACTCACCGGTCGCCACCCACAAGCGGTCGCCGTTGCGGCGCTCATCGTCGCCCACGCCCCAGCGCCTCTCGATGACCGCGTCCGAGACCGGTGACCCCAGCTCGTCGGTCCGCGTGACCTCGTTGCCACCTGCGAGACGGGTGCCCCAGGCCATCGCGTACTTGGCCAGATGTGGATGCGTGAACTCGTAGATGTCGTGCGGCTCGCCGTACTCCCAGTGCTGCAGGAACTCGGTGGCCGTGCGCGCGTGGTAGACCTCGTCGAAGTACATCCGCACCGGCTGGTCCAGGCGGTAGCCGCGGAGCAGCAGCGTGGCCGCGATGAGCACGACCACCACGAGCAGGTCCCTGAGATCGATGCGGCCGCCGGGCTCGGAGGGGAGGACCGCGCTCCGATCGCGCCGCAGCGAGCCCCATGAGAGACGCGCCACGAGCCGGTCGAGCGGATTCACGGGCGCGGCCGAAGCACTCACGGTCGCCACGGCCGGATACCCCGGCGGGGGCGTGGCAGGAGCCCCAGGGACGCCCGCGCCACCCGGAGGAGACCCTGTCGCGGCGGGGGTAGCCCCCGTGACCAGCCTGGCCTCGTGCTCGAAGCCGTCCGGAGCCGAGGCCAGGCCCGGCCGCAGCTGCCACGCGACCCACAGGCCCACGCCGGTCTGGAGCAGGGCGGAGAACATGATCAGTGGCCCTGAACGGAACCACTCGCCCAGCGGCAGGGTCTCGATGTTAGCGGTGGCGTACAGCGGCAGCGTCAGGACGCCGTGGAGGTTGATGAAGGCGCCCACGCTGAGCAGCAGCAACGCCATGGCCCAGCGCCCGCTGACCACGGCCAGCAAGGGCATGAGTGCGACGGCGGGGAACAGGTAGCGCTCGTGCACGCGCGTGGGCAGGATGAAGAAGGCGATCGCCAGGAAGGTCACGGCCACGATGATGGTCCAGCGATCGTCACGCACGGCCGCACGCCAGGCACCCCAGAGGAATCCGCCCAGCAGCAGCGCCGCGCCGAAGGCGACACCGGGGATGGGCCCGAGCAGGGGCACGGTGTCCTCGTTCCAGGACAGGCCCTGGGCCAGTGACGAGGCACCTTCTGGAGCCACCAGCGCCCACAGGTTGAAGGCGTTGACGCTGAGATAGCCGTACCCGCCGGCCGTGCCGAACATGCGCTCGAGGTACTCGAGCGGGCCCATGCCGAAGGGCAGTGCGATGACGAAGAACGCGATCCATGCCGCGACGAACGCGGTCAGCAGGCGGGTCGGTCCCTGCTCACGGGCAAGCCAGCGGGCGATCGCGGGTGGTGCCCAGGGCCGCCGCGGACCCGAGCCGACCCGCAGGAGGTGACGCTTGAGCAGCACCGCCGCGACGATGGGGATGAGCACGACGCCGAACTGCGGCTTGACCAGCGCGGCGGTCGCGGCCAGCGCGGCGGCACCTTCGCTGTTGCCCCGGATGAGGGCAGCGGTGCCCAACAGCAGGACCAGGGCGCCGGCCGCATCGGTCTGCCCCCACAGTGCCGAGTCGTAGAAGGAGACGGGGTTGAAGAGGTAGAGCGCGGCTGCACCGAGGGCCAGGCCTTCGCTGCGAGCGCCCGGCCAGGTCCAGCCCCGAACGAGCCGGTAGATGACGTAGCCGACGACCAGGTCGAGCAGGATCGGCGCCAGCTTGATGAGCTCGGTTGCGTCGCCTGCGCCCCGCGCCACGAGGCCGGTCAACCACAGCACGTAGAGGTAGGCCGGCGGGTAGTCCGCGAAGCCGGCGTTGTCGTAGAAGCCGGCGGGGCCATGCTCGGCCATGGTGGAGGCCCACGCGGCATACGAGGCGAGGTCGGACTCGAAGCCCGAGCCCGGGAAGAAGACGTAGGCGATGAGCAGCCGCAAGACCAAGCCGGCCAGCAGCAAGACCAGCAGCGCGGGGCTCAGGGCGAGCACGGACAGGGGACGGACCGGCTCTCCGGGGCTACGGCCGACCCCTCGTGCCAGGGTCGATGTCACCGACGACGTCCGGCCTCCTGGGAAAGCGGAGAAGTGAGCGCGAGTATATCAACGGGGCCCGGGACGCCCCTCGTCGGTCGGGGACGAGGACTATGCCATAGTCTGGCCGCAGTGCCAGACCCACGAACAGCAGGACGAGCAGGGCAGGACCCGCGGTGAGCACAGCGGTGCCACCGCGCTCCGCCGCCGCCCCTGAAGCACCGGCCTTCGAGTCGGGGCCGGGGGCCTGGTTGGAGTCTCGTCTGCAGCATATCGACCCACTCTGGATCTCGATCGCGCTGTTCGTGCTGGCGCTCGTCGTCTACCTCGGCTCCAACCCCGCCCGTCACGACTTCTACGACCACTTCGTGTGGCAGGCCGACGCCTACCTGCAGGGCCGCGCCGAGATCGCCTACCCGGTCACGGAAGGGCCGCACCGGAACGGCTACTTCCAGGACGTCCTGCCGGTCTCGCCGGGCCGGGCACAGATCCCCTTCCCGCCCATGCCGGCGGTGGTGCTGCTGCCGTTCGTGGCCGTGTGGGGCCTGGGCACCAACGGGGCGGTCGTGGCCGCGGTGCTGGGCGCGGTCAACGTCGCGCTCTGCTGGGGCATGCTCCTGGCGGCCACACCTCGCCGCGCAGCGGCCTTGCTGGGCACCCTCTTCTACGGCTTCGGTACCGTGGCCTGGTACGCGGCCATGCTAGGCACGACCTGGTTCCTCGCGCACGTCGTCGCGTCCACCTTCCTCTTCATCGCCATCTGGCTGGCACTGCGCGCCGACGCGGCGGCCCTGCGGGATCGGCTCGGCGAGGGCCGGCACACGATGGGCCGACAGGTCATGGCCGGAGTGGCCTTTGGCGCGGCCGCCACGGCCCGTCTGACCACGGTCGTGGGGGCGCCCTTCTTCGTCTTCGTCGGTGGTGGTGGCTCGTGGGCACGCCGTGCCGTGAGCGCCGGGGTCGGCGCACTCATCCCGGTGTTGCTGCTGCTGGGCTACAACCTCGTCACCACCGGGCAGGTCTTCCATCCCGCCTACGACTACCTCTACGAGGTCGAGTACCGGCCGGTGCCAGAGCTGGTCAACCCCGACTGGGCCGCCGAGGATCCACGCTACATCCCCCAGAACCTGGGCATCATGCTCGGCTCGCTGCCGCTGACGCCGCTGCTCGACGATCCAGCCTGCGCGACCGAGCCGATCGGGCTGGGCTCGCTCTTCGACCGCGAGTGCCCGCTCCTGCGGCCGGACGCCATCGGCTTGAGCTTGCTGATCACGAGCCCGGCCTACCTGCTGGCGATCCCGGTGCTCCTGCGCGACTGGCGGCGGCGCCTGGTGGCCGGTGCGGCGCTGGCGGTGCTGGCCATCGCCCTGGCCGATCTCATGCACTTCAGCCAGGGCTGGGTCCAGTTCGGCTATCGCTTCAGCAACGACTTCGCGCCCTTCGCCACGGTGCTCGTGGCCCTGGGCATCGCGCGGCTGCGGGCCGGCTGGCTCTCGATAGCGCTGGTCGCGGTCTCGGTCCTCGTCAACGCCTGGGGCGTCTACTGGGGCGTGACGCTGGGGTGGTGAGCGACGAGCCGGAGACCGCTTCGGCACCCACGGGACCACACCCGCTCGACTACGCCCTCGGCTCGGTCCCGGTATTCGTCGTGGCACTGGCGCTGTACTGGTCCACGCTCCTGCCCGACGTGGGTCTGTGGGATACCGCCGAGATGCAGGCGATCGGCCCCGTGCTGGGGATCGCCCACCCCACCGGCTTCCCCACCTACACGCTACTGGCCTGGCTGGCCTCGGTGGTGCTGCAGCCTTTCGGCAACGAAGCCTATCGGGCGGACCTGCTCTCGGCGCTGGTGATGGCCGGTGCCGCGGCGCTGCTGTCGGTGCGCCTGGTGATGGCTACGCGCCGCGCCGCGGTGGGCCTGGCAGCCGGACTAATCTTCGCGCTCACGCCGGTGGCCTGGAGTTGGGGCGTGCGGGCCGACCCGCACGCGCTGCATGTCTTCCTGGCAGCCATGCTGCTGGTGCTGCTGGGTGGATGGCAGGCGCGCCAGGGCTCGGATCAGCGGGCGGCCGCGCCGTGGCTGTTGGCTGCGGCCGCGATCTACGGACTCTCCCTCGGCAATCACGCCCTGACGCTGCTGCTGGCGCCCGGCATCGCGGCCTTCGTGCTGCTGGTGACGCCGCGCATCCTCTGGCGCCAGTGGCGACTCGTCCTCATGGCCACGGCCGTGCTCGCGCTCAGTGCGGCCCTCGTCTACCTCTACCTGCCACTGCGATCCGCCATGGACCCAGCGCTCGACTACGCCGACCCGCAGACCTGGGAGCGGTTCTGGTACGTCGTCCTGGGCGAGCAGTTCCAGGGCTCGTTCGGGCCTCTGCCCACGCTGGCCGAGATCGGCTCCGGGGTCTGGGATCAGCTGGTCCATGGCTTCGGCCCGCTGGCTGCGCTGGCTGTAGCCGGTGTCCTGCTCGGGCTCATCCGACATCCGCGGCTGACGATCCTGGGCCTGCTCTGGTTCGGCTGCACCTGGCTCTTCGCCATCGGCTACCCCAACGCGGCCATCGAACGCTACTACCTCGTGCCCCTGCTCGTGGCCGCGCTCTGGATGGGCCTGGCCCTCGAGGCGGTGGGTGAGGCTGCGACCGAGCTCCTCGGCCGGCGTGGACGCTCCCACGCCGGCCTGGTGGCGACGGCGGTTGCCCTGGTGGCCCTGTTCCTGGCCGTGGGCCCGGCGGTCGAGCGCTACGACTCTCTCGATGCCTCCGACGAGACCTGGGGTCGCGAGATCCTCGAAACCACGTTCGAGGCGGTCGGGCAGGACGCCGTGATCATCTCGTGGTGGTCATTCTCGACGCCGCTGTGGTACGGACAGCACGTCGAGGGCCGACGGCCGGACGTGGTGGTCATCGACGACCGCGACATCCTCGACGACGGCTACGGCACGATCGAAGCCGCCATCGCAGCACACATCGGCGAGCGGCCGGTCTATGTCATCCGTCTCGAACGCGACCGCGAGCGGCTCGAGCAGGCCTATGAGCTGACGCCCGTACCGGACGTCCCGGCCGAGCTCTACCGCGTCCACGGACCAGGGCAGGAGTGATGAGGCTGTGACGCCTAGGATTAGGGCGTGACCGACACGACCGCGCTCCCGCCTGACGCCACGCCCCGACGCGTGCCCGCGCTCAGCTACTTCTTCCCCGCGCATGACGAGGCGGAGAACATCGAGGCGCTCGTGTCCGAGGCACTCGAGGATCTCCCGGCGATCGCGGAGCGGTTCGAGATCATCGCCGTCGACGACGGCAGCACCGACGGCACCGCGGGCATCGCCGACCGCCTGGCCGCGGAGCATCCCGACGTCGTGCGTACGGTGCACCATCGCGTCAACCTCGGCTACGGCTCGGCCGTGCGTTCGGGCCTGGCCGCGGCTCGCTACCCGCTCATCTGCTTCACCGACGGCGACCGCCAGTTCCGGATCGCCGACCTCGCCCGCCTGACCGAGCGCCTGGACGACGCCGACACGGAGGGTCGCACGCCCGATGTCGTGGCCGGCTACCGCATCGAGCGGGCCGATCCGGCGGTCCGGCTGGCCTACGCGCGCATCTACCGCGCCACGCTGCGCCTGTTCTTCGGCCTGCGAGTGCGCGACCCCGACTGCGCCTGCAAGCTCTTCCGGCGCGACGCGCTCGAGGGCGTGAACGTCAAGTCGGGCGGAGCGTTCCTCTCGGCCGAGCTGCTCATCAAGATCGGCCAGCGCGGCGGGGTCATCACCGAGCAGGGCGTCCCGCACTACCCGCGTACGGCCGGGCGCGCGTCGGGCGCGGATCCACGCGTGGTGCTGCGCGCGGTGCGCGACTTCTGGTCGCTGCGCCTGCGGCTGTGGGCGAACCGGGA
>CAYZDQ010000105.1:0-6920 GCA_964476955.1 uncultured Anaerolineaceae bacterium | reverse complement strand
CCTGGCCCTCGCGGCCTTGCTCGACGACGCCATCTGGGTCGAGCTCATCGCCGATACGCTCCATGTCGGTCCGGACCTGTGGCCGCTCATCTGGACGATGAAGCCGGCCGAGCGCGTGCTGCTCGTGTCGGACGCCATCGCCCTCGCCGGCAGCGGCGTGACCCGGGGCATGCTCGGCGAGCTGGAGGTGCGCGTGGATGGCGACATGGTCACGTTGGTCGAAGGCGGCAACCTCGCCGGCTCGGTCACGGCCCTGGACCTCGAGCTGCGCAACGTCGTTCGGGCAGGGATCCCGCTGGTGGAGGCGGTGCGCGCAGCGGCGGCCAACCCGGCCGACCTGCTCGGTCTCGATGATCGCGGGCGCCTGGTGCCCGGCCTGCGCGCCGACCTCGTCGAGCTCGATGCGAAGTCGTTCGCGGTGCGTCGCGTGATGCGCGGCGGGGAGTGGATCGTCCGAGACGGCTAGACCCTAGCCCGGCGTCAGCGGAGCTAGCCAGGCGTCAGCGGAGGCGGCACCTTCTCGACCGGGACGACTCGCTGCGGGCGGAAGTCCGGCCCTCGCAGCACCACCCAGACGATGGCTCCGCCGGCGAGGAAGGCGCCGGTGATCAGCAGGAACAGCGCCTCCGCCCCGAGCGTCTCGTAGATGAACCCACCGGCGGCATCGGCCACGATCGGGGCGATGCCGGCATAGAAGAACCAGGCCACGGACTGGCCCACCGCGTAGAGATGGCGCGGCATGAGTGCGCCGATGATGAGCACCATGGCCATGTAGCGCAGGGCGTAGGACGTCCCCTCCAGCGTGCGCAGGCCGGCCACCATCCACGGTTCCGGTGCCACCGCCACCAGGCTCATCAGCACCGCCGCCGCGACCGCCCCGACCACGAACAGCGTGCGCAACCCCAGTCGCGACGTGAGCCGCCGAGACGAGGCGAAGACGGGGATCTCCACCAGCGCCGGCAACGCCGCCGCCAAGCCCACCAGCATGATGCCGCCACCCTGGTCGAGGATGCGCAAGCTGACGAAGCGCCCAGAGGCATGCTCGCCGACGGCTGTCAGCAGCAGGCCGGCCAGGAAGCCGACCATCAGCGGCGCTGTTAGCAGGGGCAGCCAGCCACGCAACGACAGGTGCTCAGCATCCGATCCGGTTCGGGCCGCGGCACCGCCCTCCGGCAGCGGCAGCAGCACGAGCACCGCCACGGCCAGGGAACCGACGATGAAGGCCGCGAACACCGGTACCGGGCCCGCGACCGACCAGAGCAGGCCACCCGCAGCCGTCGAGGCCGCCCAACCGAGCGAGGTCCAGAGGCGGATGCGGCCATAGTCGCTCGATCCCTCGCCCAGCAGGCCCAGCGTGAGCGCGTCGATAAGCGGGCCCCAGGCCATGGCCCCCACCACGGCCACCGACATGGCCAGCGTGAGCGCCACCGGGTCGCCACCCGCGGCCAGGATCCAGGCACCGCCGAGGGCGGCCAGGAGCGCCGAGAGGGCGATCGTGCGGGGTCGCCCCAGCCAGCCGTCGGCGATCGCGCCCCAGAGGGGATAGGCCACCAGCGCGGCCACGCCCGTGATGCCCATGATCAGGCCGATCTGCGCCGCCGAGAGGCCACGCTCGGCAAGCAGCGGCAAGGTGAACGGCATGAGCAGCCCGAAGGCGATGCCGTAGGCGGCCTGGATGAGACTGATGCGTCCGTGTCGCACGAACCGAGTATGGGTGAGCGGTCCTGTCAGGGCGCTGCCGATGGTCCGCCTTGCCGCTTCAGAAGGTTCGCGGTACGTTCCGGACCTCACAGAACCGCACATCCATGTCCGCAGTCACCGAGGAACGTCCCATGTCGTCTGGGGCCTGCCGCGCCCTCGTAGCAGTGATGCTCACGCTCGTGGCCACGATCGTGATGTCGCTGCCCGTCGCCGCCAAGTCAGAACAGCTCACCGAGACCTCGAACGCCATCTACAAGGTGCACCCGTCCAAGGGCACCATCGACGTGACGGTCGCGGTCACGCTCAGGCCGCGCAGTGAGAACTGGCCGGCACAGGAGTGGCGCCAGGTCGTGGTCGAGGAGAACACCCGGCCCTCAGCCAGCGGCAACTACAAGGTCACCGCCACCGCTCGTGACCTGCCCGGGCTGTGGGAGGCCAGAGGCGTCAAGACCCCAGGTATCCCGGTCGGCGAGCGCGGCAGCTTCATCCTCAGGTACAAGCTCGACGCGAGCGTGGACAAGAGCAACGCGGGACGGCGCAAGACGCCCGCCCGCATCAACGACAGCTACATGTACTTCTGCGTCACCGGTCAGGACACGCACGTGGGCAGCGTCAAGGTCCAGATCGACAACGTCTCCAAGTGGGACATCAGCCGCCCGCTGGGCACGCCCATGGACATCACCGACTCCGGCTACGAGTCGGTCGGGGCCGACAACCGCAGCCCGGGCCAGATCTTCACCTGCTTCGAAGGCGTGCGCGAGAACCGGCTCGATACCGAGACGTTCATCGGTCCTGCCGACCGCCCGTTCGAGCTCCATGCCTGGAGCGGCGAGGGCGGCTGGCTCGACGCAGCCGGTGACCTGGCCCCTGATGTCTTGCGCAATCTCCACTCCTTCATCGGCCACGACATCCCCGGCGAGGGCCCGGTCATCATCCGCATGGCGCCGGCGCGCGATATCGGCGGCTACGCCAGCGCGCACGACACCCCCGGTATCGTCCAGCTCGACGAGCTGGGCGGCAGCCGAGATGCGGAGCACCAGCTGGCCCACGCCTGGTACGGCACGGACAACTTCCAGGACGTGTGGCTGCGCGAAGGCATGGCCGAGTGGACCGCCGGCGCCATGAAGGGCGCCGCCTGTGAGCCCATCACCGACAATCCCCTGGAGCTCGACCTGTCCGAATGGATGGTCGTCCAGCCCCAATCGCCCGAAGGCTACAACGAGCTCATCGACGCCCAGGATGCCGCCGCCTGCGGCATCGTCGCGGCGGTGCGTGAGCGCATGCCCAGGGAGATCTGGAACGCGGTCGTCGGGGCCATGCTCCAGGGCGAGACCAAGTACATCGGCAGCGCCGGCGCCGAGGTGGGTACCTCCACCGGCGTCGACTATCGAGAGTGGCTCGACGCGATCGACGAGCGTGGCCTCGTGCCCGCCGCGACCGATCCCGCCTATGCCCGCAACCTCGACGACCTCGATTTCGCCCAGAACCTGCTCGACGCCTTCGGCGTCACCGCCGAGCTTCCCGGAGGCGAGTCCGAGCTGCTCCTTCGCTCCGAGGCCCGGGCCGCGTACCACGCCTTCCTGGCCGAGTCCGCCCCGCTGGGTGCACCCCATGCGGTGCGTAAGGACATGGACGACTGGGAGTTCCGCTCGGCCATGAGCCGTATCGAGCGGTCGCGAGAGGTCTTCGCCTCGCTGACCGAAGCGGACCGCCTGCTGCCCGACGCCGACTTGCTCAAGATCGTCCAGCCGCAGTTCGAAGCGGCCAAGAACGAGGCCGAGCTCGACGAGGTCGAGGAGCTGGTGGCCAACCTGCTCGAGGGCGCCCAGGGCGTGGAAGGCCCGCTGGGTGACCTGCAGGCGGCCCTGCCGCTCGGCTGGATCATGCCGGTCGCGGTCAACACCGCCATCAGTGAGCAGCGCTTCGACGACATCATGGCCGCCATCACGCCGGCCATCACCGCCGCCCAGGAGATCAGCGCGGCCGACGCGGCCCTGCCGCAGGCCAAGTTCCTCGACAAGTACAAGGCGCTCTTCGAGACCACCACCACCGCAGGCAAGCTCGACGATCTCGTGGCCGACGCCAAGTCGGACCGCCTGCGTGCCGAGCGAGCCGGGCGAGCGCTCGAACAGCTACAGGCCGAGGTCGGTGACTGGGTCATCCCCGAGGCCGTCACGAGCCCGCTCGAGATCGGTCAGATCCAGACGGGTGTGGACATCATCAACGACGCTCGTGGGGTGATCGCTGCCGTGGTCGCCGCCGACCTGGCCCTGCCCGAGGCCGGCCTGCGCGAAGAGGCGCAGCCGCTCTTCGAAGCCGTCACCACCGGCGCGGAGATGGCCGCCCTGCGCACGCAGGTAGAGCAGCGCGCGGCGGAAGCAGACGCTGTGGGCACCGCCCTCTCCACGCTCAACCGACTCGTACCTACCTGGCAGATCCCTGCGGTCCTGGCTGATCCGGTCGCGGCTGGCGACTTCGGCGAGGCCGTAGCGACGGCCCAGGCCGCAGCACGCTGGATCACCTTCGCCGACAGGGCCCAGGATGCCCTGCCCGAGCTTGACGCTCTCGAGTCGATCAAGACCGACTTCGAGAGCGCCCAGAGCCTCGCGGATCTGCAGCAGGGCGTCGAGTTGGCCCAGGACCAGTCTGAAGCCGCCGACTGGGTCAAGCGTGCCAAGGTGCAGGCCGCCAAGGACCGTGACCTGCTCACCGACTTCGGCCTCTGGGGCGTCGATATCGACGCCGTCGTGGACGAAGCCGTGGCCGCTGCCATCGCCGGCGAGGTCGAGCTCGCGGTCAACAAGTCGACCGAGGCCATCTCGAAGCTCGACGGTGGCGCCTCCTCCGGCTCACTGCGGCTGGCCGGTCTCGTCTTCTTCGGAGTCGCCGTGTTGGGCGTGCTTGGCCTGTGGGTCATGCTCCGCCGCCAGGCGGGTCCGTCGTGGGCTCGCTCGTCCACCCCGCACTGGATGGAGGACGGCAGCAGCAAGCGCGGCCTGCTCGGTCGGGGCAAGAAGAAGGACGACGACGAGGAGTAGGTCCGGCCGATCCGGCGACGCTGCCTGATGTCCTCCCCTGCCCGCTTCCGTCGGGCACGACCTGAAGAGGCCGCGGCCATCACCGAGCTGGTGCTGCGCTCCAAGCGACACTGGGGCTACAGCGATGCGTTCATGGCGGTGATGGCGCCGGTGATGACTATCACCGCGGCAGACCTCGAACATCCCGCCGACCACACCGAGGTGCCCGAGGCCGACGGGCGGCTGCTGGGTGTCCTGCGCCTGCGGCGGCGCACGGAGCTGGCCTGGCTCGAGGACCTGTGGGTGGAGCCCACGGCCATGGGCCAGGGCCTTGGCCGGCGCTTGTTCGAACGGGCGGCGCAGATCGCACGCGACTGGGGCAAGGGCGTGCTGGAGTTCGAGAGTGACCCGCACGCCGAGCCCTTCTACCTCCACCTGGGCGCCGAGCACGTGGGCTGGTCGCCGAACACACAGCTCCCGGGACGCGTGGTCCCTCTGATGCGCTACGCGCTCTGGGATTGACCGTGCCTAGCGCGAGAGGGTGGCGAAGCCCTCGACGCTGACCTCCACGTCCGTGGATGACGGGTCACTGCTGCCGGTGGCCTCGACCGCGAGAGCATGCGGGCCGTCGGCCAGGGCGATGACGTGCACGACCTCCGGCCCCGTGGCTTCGGGCGCATAGAGGTCGATGAGGGCCACGGCCTCGCCGTCCACATGCAGTGCTGCACGGCCGGCGTCCGGGCCGCGGCGAGCGATTACGCCGACCTCGTCCGCGAACACGGCCGTCGCGGCGTCGAGCGGTACGACCTGCGCGACCGACCCGCTGACGGTCTCGCGGCTGCGGTTCCCGGCACCATCGACGGCGACCGCAGCGACGTCACAGGGTGAGCCGGGGAAGAGCCAAGCCTCGCCGCTCCAGGCTGCCAGCTCACCGGGCTCAGCATGGCCGGGAGCCTCGGATCGCTGGGTCTGCCCCTCGCCGCAGCTGACCGCGACGGTCGCGTCAGCCAGGCCGGCGGTGGCATCGCGTGCCTCCCAGCGCACTGTCACCGGCACGCTCGCGGGGTTCGTGCCCAGGGCACCCGTGCGCAACCAGACCGAGGGTGGGAACACCTCCGGCGGCGTGGTATCCACGACGATGCTGTCGCTGAGCTCGGGTGACTTGAGGCCCGGGCCGTTCTTGAGCTGGGCATGGACGCTGTAGCTGCCTTCGTCGGTGCCGATGGTGGTGGTGGGGGTCCCGCGCAGGCGACGCCACTCGCTCCAGTCCTGGCCGTCGGCAGAGGTGCGGATGTGAGTGCCGGTGCGACCGCCGAGATCGAGCTCGACCTCGCCGCCGGCGGTGGCCGCCGCGCCGCCGGCGATGGCGAACGGGCGGACCCTGAGCGACTTCAGCTCCTTCCTGGTGCCGTCGAAGTAGTTGCCGTCGAGACGACCGACACCCGGGATGCGCGTGAGCCCCTCCTGCCAGAACGCCCAATCCTCCCAGCCGGGTGCGATCGAGGGCGGCACGTCGCAACCCCAGCAGGCGGCCCACAGCGGCAGGTCCTCGAAGCCCTTCGCATTGCCCACCACCTCGCGCCACATGTGGACCGAGGTGTAGACCAGCGGCAGGACGCCGGTGCGCTCGTAGACACGCTCGACGAAGTCACGCAGGCGAGCCGTGGAGACGGCATGGATCGAGGGGCCGATCGGAGCCCAGCACTCCACGTCCACGACCGGTGGCAGCGCGCCTTCGACGCCATCGGCAGCCTCCACGCGGTCGATGAAGTGGTCCGCCTGTTCGCGACCGTCGAGTGTGTAGTCGAAGAAGTGGTAGGCACCCGCGGACAGGCCGACCGCGCGTGCCCGGGCCAGGTTGGTCGGGAACATGGGGTCGATGAAGTCGTTGTCCTGGGTGGCCTTGATGAACACGAAACGGTGACCGGCATCCTTCACCGCCTTGTAGTCGATGTCGCCGTTGTGGTGGCTGACGTCGATGCCGGTGAGCATCTTCGACTTGGGCCGGGGCGTCGCGGCCGGGCGGGCCTGCGCGGTGGTGGCCTCGTCAGTGGAGACGAAGCGCATGAGGGCTGCTTCCGGCTCGGCTGACAGCTCGCTCGAGGCCTCGATGGCATCCGACGGCAGGGGTGAGGGGGTCGGTTCGGGGGACGGGGTGGGTGCGGCACCGGGCGGCCAGGGTGGATCCTTGGGCAGGCCCGG
>CAYZDQ010000104.1:4570-6956 GCA_964476955.1 uncultured Anaerolineaceae bacterium | reverse complement strand
GCCACCAGACCAGCTGTGAGATGCCAGGGCGCCACGCCACTGGAGAGGGAGCATCTGCGAGGAGGCACGGTGAGACAACGCGAACACACGACCGTACCAGGGCCCGAGTCGGCGGCTGCCCCCGCGCGGTCCTGGGCCACTTCGATCACCACACCCCCAAGGAGACAGCCACGCGCGCCTGCGCGCCCGGCGCATCGAGAGGAGGGCAGAGCGACCTGACCGAGCCTGAGGAGATGATCTGAGGGAGCAGAGAGCTTCACTCGGGAGGGCCACAGAGGAGGGCCCCACGTGACGTATGGCGCCACACGTGGCGCAGAAAGGACGTGAAGGACTTGAGGAAGACATTCGCGATCGCAGCTTCGACGGCATTGATCGTCGGCGCTTTCGGTGCGGCACCGGCCGTAGCTCAGGACGAGGTCGTCATCGGCTACTCGGCTCCGGGCCTGGTCGGCGCCCAGCTGCAGATCCAGCAGGGTCTGGTCAACGGTGCCGAGGCCAAGGGCTGGACGGTTCTGACCACCACCTCTGACGGTGATGCGCAGAAGCAGCTCAACGACATCAACGACTACATCGCCCAGGGCGTCGACGCCATCGTCGCGGTCCCGGACGACAGCGCCGGCATCTGTGTGGCGGTGGAGAACGCGAAGTCGCAGGGCATCCCCTTCTACACCATCGACCGCTCACCGTCGGGCTGCGAGATCAACATGACGGTCCTCAGCGACAACTACCTTGCCGGCCAGCAGTCGGGCGAGGCCGTGGTGGCCTACCTGACCGAGAAGTACGGCGAGCCCACGGGCACCGTGCTCGAGATCACCGGCAACATGGCCCAGAACGTGGCCCAGTTGCGTGGTGGCGGCTTCCAGGAGGTCATCAACGCCAACGAGGGCATCGACCTCATCACCCAGTTCGGTGACTGGGAAGCTGACAAGGGCGTGGACATCGTTCGCGACATGGCCTCCGCCGAGGAGCTGGACGCGATCTACTTCCACTCCGACTGCGTGTACACACCGGGCACCCTGGCGACGCTCGAGCAGATCGGCAAGCTCGTCCCGCGTGGCGAGGATGGCCATATCTTCCTGGCCGGTGTCGATGCCTGCCTGCAGGCTCTCGACTCCATCCGTGCTGGCTATTCCGATCAGGCCTCCAACCAGCCCATCCCCGACTTCGGTGTCCTCGCTGCCAACTTCATCGAGAAGGAGCTCGCGGGTGAGGCCATCGTCGAAGGCGACGTCGAGCAGGATGGCGCCCTCTGGTCGCCGGCTCGCATCGAGATGAGCGACGTCGGTCCGCAACTGTTCCTGTCCACCTTCTCGGTGAGCCCGGACACCGTGGACGACGAGCGCCTCTGGGGCAACATCGAGGCTGCCATGGCGGCCGAGGGCGAGTAGCCCAGGGCTACGACGCTCTAGACCAAGTTATCTAGTGCGAGCGGGGCGCCTCACATCAGCGGGGCGCCCCTCTCGACAACGGTTGACGGGGTAGGCAGCGATGGAGCAGGTCAACGGCGGCCAGGTCGTCGAGATGGCCAATATCATCAAGACGTTCCCGGGCGTGAAGGCCCTCGACGACGTCACGTTCGACGTTCGCCAAGGCGAGATCCACGCGCTGGTCGGCAAGAACGGCGCGGGCAAGTCCACGCTCATGAGCATCCTCACGGGCCTGTATCCGCCCGATTCGGGCGTGATCCGTGTGCGCGGCGAGCTCATCGAACACATGAGCACGCACCGGAGCCAGGAGGCCGGGATCTCGATCGTGGCCCAGCACGCTCGCTTCGTGCCTGGCCTGTCCGTTGCTGAGAACCTGTTCATGGGCCAGATGCCCACGGTGAAGGGCGGCTTCGTCGACTGGCGCCTGCTGCGCCAGGACGCCTCCGAGCGCCTTGAACGACTGGGCCTCGACATCGACGTCAAGAAACGCATGGAGCAGATGTCCGTCGCCGAGCGGCAGCTCATCGAGATCGCTCGCGCGCTCTTCGCTGACGCCAGCGTCATCATCCTCGACGAGCCCACGGCACCCCTGCCCAAGCACGAAGTCGCGATGCTCTTCGACTTCGTTCGCCGACAGCGCGAGGCCGGTGCCTCATTCATCTACATCAGCCACTACCTCGAGGAGGTCTTCGAGATCGCGGACCGGGTCACCGTCCTGCGCAACGGCGCGGAGGTCGATACCGTGGACGTGGCCGACCTGACCCAGCCGGACCTCATCCACATGATTTCCGGTGAGACCGTGGAGCGGTATGTCCGTCCGCGTCGCGAGACCGTCGGTGAGCCCGTCCTCGAGATCCGGGGCCTCAACCGCAAGCGCGCCTACGAGGACGTGAACCTGACCCTCCATGCGGGCGAGGTCGTGGGCCGCAGCCAACTCAATGGTCGGATCGCTACCGTGC
>CAYZDQ010000104.1:0-4560 GCA_964476955.1 uncultured Anaerolineaceae bacterium | reverse complement strand
CCAGGCGAGCTGGCTCGCGGCCTCTACGCGCTCGAGGACTTGGGTGAGGGCGAGGTCAGTCTCGCTGGCAAGTCCTTCCACCCCAGCCACCCCAGCCGTGCGCTCGAGGACGGCCTGGCCTACCTGCCACGCGACCGCCACGGTCTGGGCATCGTGGCCATCCGCAGCGTCAGCAACAACATCACCATGTCGATCATCGGCCGATTGACCCGTTGGATGGGCATGATCGACGGTGGCCGAGAGACCGAGCTCGTCGACGGTTTCATCGACAAGCTCGGCGTCAAGACGCCCAGTCCGTCCACCTTCGTGGAGAACCTGAGTGGCGGCAACCAGCAGAAGGTGGTGGTGGCCAAGCTGGCTGCCACCGAACCGAAGGTGTTGTTGCTCGACGAGCCGACACAGGGCGTCGACGTGCAGGCCAAGGTAGAGATCCTGCGCATCGTGGACCAGCTCACCGAGGACGGCGTGGCCGTGGCCATCGTCTCCGACGAGCTACTCGAGCTCATCGACACGTGCGACCGGATCGTCGTCTTCTACCGCGGGCAGATCGCCCGGGAGTTCATCAAGGGCACAGACGAGATGACGCCAGCGACACTCCTGGCGGCCATCGAGGGTGGCGCAGGGGAGGAAACACATGCACTGGCGTAAGTACGCACCCAGGATCCTGGACAACCTCATCTGGATCATCCTGGTCGGCGCCTTCCTCTTCTTCGTCCTCGGGACGGACAAGTTCCTTACGCCGTTCAATATCGTCAATATCCTCTCGGCCGCTGCCGTGCTGGGCATCGTCGTGGTGGGCCAGACTTTCGTGCTCATCACCGGCAACTTCGACTTGTCGCAGGAGTCGACGCTCGGGCTCGCGGCACTGGTGGGCCTGTGGATCATCGTGCCCACAGCCGCGCCGTACTTCGGTGGCGGCCTGGGTGTCCCGCCGCTCCTGTCGATCGTGATCATCCTGGCTATGGGCGTCGGCATCGGCGCGATCATCGGTGCGCTCATCACCTATGGACGCATGAACAACTTCATCGTGACCCTGGCCAGCCTGCTCATCCTGCGCGGCCTGATGCTCTACTTCACCAAGGGCAACAGCGTCAACGCCATCAACTACGAGGGCGGCGACATCTTTTACTGGCTGGGTCACGAGACCTTCGCGGTGCCCTGGCTGGGCAACGTCCCGGTCGCGGTGCCGACGATGCTCTTCGTCTTCCTGGTGGCGCACGTCGTGCTCACCTACCGCCGGTTCGGCCGCGACATCTATGCGGTCGGCGGCAACCGGAGCGCGGCCATCGCCTCGGGCATCGACGCCGACAAGCGTGTGCGCCAGGTGTACATGATCAGCGGCTTCCTGGCGGCACTGGCGGGTCTCGTGCTGGCCGGTCGCGTGGCTTCGGTCCAGGTCAACCTGGGCGAGGGTTACATCTTCACCATCTTCGCCGCCGCCGTGATCGGTGGTGTCAGCCTGCAGGGTGGTCGCGGCAGGATGCTGGGCGTGCTCGGTGGCGTGCTGCTGCTGTCGATGATCGATCGCGGCCTCAACCTCATGCGCGTCGACGTCTTCCTGCAGCAGGTGGTGCAGGGTCTGATCATCCTCTTCGCCATGTTCATCGACGCTCAGCGCGTGCGCTACCACGCACCGGTCGCAGAGGACGAACCGGAGGCCTCTGCTCCGGCTGCGCCAGCCTCGATCGGGGGTGGTGCCGAGTCGTGACCTCCGACCGGCTCGTCCCGCAGCTGGAGCGTGAGGCCACGCTGGCCCAGCGCGTCGAGCGGGAGCTGGAGCGACTCATCGTCGAGAGCCGCCTGGGCCCTGGCGAGCGCCTGCCCTCAGAGCGGGAGCTGGCGGCCCAGTTCGGGGTGAGTCGCACGGTCGTGCGTGAGGCCGTGCGAGCGCTAGCGGCCAAGAAGCTGGTGGACGTCAACGTGGGCCGCGGCACCGTGGTCAGGGCGCCTTCGGCAGAGTCCGCGGCAGAGTCGATGAAGCTGTTGCTGATGATGCAGGCCGGCGCAGCCGGCGTGGAGAAGGTCAGCGAGGTCCGGCACATCATCGAGAACGAGATCGCGGCTCTGGCTGCGGCCCGGCGCACCGACGATGACCTGCGCTCGCTGACGGCTATCGTCGAGGAGGCACGCCAGCACCTCGACGCTCCCGAGGTCTACATCAAGAGCGACGTGGCGTTCCACGCCGCCCTGGCGCGGGCCACGCAGAACGAGCTCTTCCTGGTCATCCTCGATTCGATCGTGGAGGTGATGATCGAGGTCCGGCTCCTGACCCTGCGAGTCCCCGGCATCACTTCCCTGGCGCTGAGCTACCACGAGCGCATCTTCGAGGCCGTCGAGGCCGGCGATCCTGAAGCTGCCCGCATGGCCATGGATGCCCACATGGACCAGGCGGCCGACATCCTACGGCAGGCTGTCACCCACGATCCAGGGTGAGCGTCCTCGCTCTGGACATCGGCTCCTCGCGCATCAAGGCGCTGCTGGCGGGCTGGGATGGCCGGCTGGTCGAGGTTCGGACCACCGGTACCCCACGCCAGGTGCTGGAGCCCGGAGAGCAGTCCTATCCGCCGGAGGCGGTGTTCGCGGCCATCGAGGAGCTCATCGCTGGTCTCACCGGGGATCACGGCGGTCACGAGGTGGATACGCTCGTCTTCTCCTGCCTGGGTACGGCCATGGCCCCGCTAGACCGTGAGGGACGACCGCTGGGGCCGGCTCTGGCCCCGGCCGATCGGCGTCCTCAGCGATCCCCCTGGCTCGTCGACGACATGGGCATGCCCGCAGAGGAGCTCGCCACGCGTACAGGTTCCGACCCGGCGGTCGCTAGCTTCCTGCTGCATGCGTTGTGGTGGCAGGCCGAGCAGCCCGAGGTGATGGAACGGTGCCATCGCTTCCGCTCGCTACGCGGCTACACGCTGCAGGAGCTGTGCGGAGCCGATGCCGAAGACTGGTCGTGGGTCTCGCGCACGATGCTGGCCGACCTCGAGACCGGCGACTGGAGCCCGGCCATCCTGGCGGCCGCCGGCCTGTCGAGGGGTCTGTTTCCGGCGGTCGAGCCGTCCACGATGAGCATGCCGGTGCGCGCACACGTGGCCGAACGACTGGGGTTGGCGTCCGGAGCCGTGGCTGTCATGGGCGGCATGGACAACGGTTGCTCACTGCTCGGCGCAACTGGCTCCGACCGGTCGGGACTGGTCAACATCGTGGGCACCTACGAGCACATGGCTGCCGCGGCCGGGCTCGACGACGTGCGCCGCGTGGCCGCAGCAGCTGGCGCCATCGTGCACGCCTACGTGTTGCCGGACCAGTACATCACCATGACCCGCGTGCCCGTCGGCGAGCTGCTGACTCTGGCTGCAGCCCGCCACGGCCGTAGGCTGGACGACCTGCTCGGGGGCCTCTCTCCCGAGCCACTCGGAGATCCGTTGCCGCTCCAGGCGGAGGCGGTCACCGGCGCGGTACGCGCGGGCAGCCCCAAGCGCGACGTCCTGCAGCGAACCGTCGAGAGTGCGACCGAGGTGCTGGTCCGGTTCACCGAGGCCTGGGCGGCCCTGGGTCGCCCGACCGAGCCCATCGCCGTGGTCGGTGGTGGCGCCCGTGTAGATGCGGTCCTGCAGCTCAAGGCCAACCTCCTCGAGCGCCGGCTGGTCACGCTCGACAGCGACCAGGGTGCCGCCCTGGGTGCCTTGCGGCTCGCGGCCATGGCCGTTCGTGGCGCCAGCGCGGCCGAGGCCTGCCGACTCTTCGACAACCCCATCACCCGAACCATCCAGCCACACCCGGTCGCTCGGGCGACCTGACCACAGGGGAGATTCGAGCAATGGACGCACAGGCCTTCGAGGATGCGAGGAGGTTGCTGGCGCGAGTCGCAAGCGTCCTCTACGACCGACGCATGACAGAGCTGCAGGGCGGCAACATGAGCATGCGCGTCGGTGACGCCGTGGTCATGTCGCCGACCAAGGCGTCCGAGAACACCGGCTGGCGACTGCGTGCGGAGGACATGCTCGTACAGGACCTCGAAGGGCAAGTGCTCATCGGGAACCCGGCGATGGTCTCGCGCGAGATCGGCATCCACATGCGCCTGTACCGCACCTTTTCCGATGTGGGCAGCGTCTTCCACCTGCACCTGCCAGAAGCCATCGCGGCCGCGGCGGGACGCTGGTCGCCGGGTGTCGTCGCGGCCACGGCCGATCCCTACGGAGCCGCGGTGGTGGTCCTGGAGCGTGATCTGCGGGCCCAGACCGAGCCACATGATGCTCGCGCGGAGGAGCTGCTCGGCCAGGTCTCGCGGGAAGACGGCGCCATCGCCATCGGCTCCATGCACGGCACGTTCGGTGTGGCGCGTGATCTGCCTACCAACCTCCGTGCTGCCGACGTGCTGCGCCAGCGACTGGACCTGGAGCGTCTCCGACGGCGGCTGAGGGCGCCCGGCACGGGAGGTGCGGCATGACGACCGGGACAGCGCAGAGCCGGAGCACGCTGGCAGCCATCTTCGAGCGGCTCTTCGAGAATGAGTTCGCGGCCCTCGACGGCACGGTACAGCTCTCCGCGGAGAAGCCCGATCAA
>CAYZDQ010000103.1:0-6969 GCA_964476955.1 uncultured Anaerolineaceae bacterium | reverse complement strand
CAGCTCCCATGGCACCGCCGGCCGACTATTCCCACCGAGATACAACAGTGTTGGCTCTGGCGGTAGGATTCGAACCTACGACCAATCGGTTAGCAGCCGACGGGCTCGAGGGCTACTGCTAGCGGCTCTCGAACACCTCCTCGCCCATGACCTCGGCGAGCTGCTGACCGCCAGTGTCGTAGCGACGCATGACCACGCGGTCGAGGTCGAGCTCGAAAGCCCCATCGTAAGGCCAGGCACTGACCCAGGCTCCGCTGTCGCTCGCTGTCTCCACTTGGGCGTAGCACTCCCCAGCTACGTCGGTGCAGGGATCCACCACGAGCGACGTCCAACCGCCGAAGGGGACGTAGCGGACGAAGTCGGCCCCACCCTCGAGCAGCCCGCTCATCCAGACGCCCGCGGACACGGGCGAGGCCAGCCCGATGGCGGTCGCTCCCTCCGGCGGCGTGACCCGTCCGATGACCGCGCCCGAGACCGGATCGAACACGACCACCTCTCGACCGGCGTACTCGTCGTATAGCGCGACGGTCCCCTCGTGCCCGGCGGAGAGTCGTAGACGTGGCCTGCCGTAGGTCCCACTCTTGGTCCGTGGCAGCGCCGAATCGAGCGCGATCTTGCGTGGTGTCCGCCTGCCCGGTTCGACGATGCCCAGCCGTAGTGGCCGTCGAGCGCCTGCCTTGGCACCCTTCTCGGAGTACAGCACCACGAGGCCGGCCTCGGATGGAGCGAGCGCGACCACCCTCGGCAGCACCTGGGTGAGCTTGCCGGTCCAGCGGTCGAGACGGGCCAGCGACCAGTCGTCGTACCAAGAGAGGGGGTTCTCCGGGCTCCGCTTCTTCCAGATCATCGCCCAGAGGTCCCCGCCGAGGGTGGCGGCGGCGTTGACGAAGGTCGGCTTGCGTCCGGTCGGTACCGGGTACGCCTCGAGCATCGTCGAGCCATCGAGCGGGAGGCGGAGGATGCACTCGAGCACGGGGGTCTCCCACTCGGCGTCGACGATCGTGAGCCAGGCGACCTCGCCGTCCGCATCGACGTAGGCCTGGCCATCATGTGACGAGGGGCAGTCGGGATGTGAGACCTCCCAGCGACCGAGGATCTCGCCGCTCAGGTGGTCCACACGCGTCACCGTGGCGCCGTCGTGCAGCCAGAGATCTTGGGGCGCTTCCAGCGTAGGCGGTTCCGTCTGGATCGTTGGCTCCACAGGCGCCGGTTCAGGTGTCGGCACAACGGGTGCTGGTGTCGCCGTCTCGGCTTCGCCGTCCAGTTCCGACGGGTGTATGCCTTCGGTCCTGGTGACGATGTCATCTTCTATCGGTGCGCTCACGCTATCCAATACCGACATCTGCTCATCACCGAGATCGTCGACTGAGAGCGCGGCGATGGGACCAAGCGAGCCATCGATATCCATGACGATCGAGTGGCCAGCGTGTACGTCCATGTACTCACCAGTGGTCCAGTCCAACACCGAACCTGAACCATCGGTGGTCGCCACCTCGGTCTCGTCTCCGGTCTCGACCAACATCGTCGACCCGAGTCTGCGGATGTCGAGTGGATTGAACCGGTCCGCTCCGAAGTAGACGATGACGCCAACGACCGTCCCTGCGGCGCCGACTACCGTGCCTACGGGGCCTCCGAGGGTCAGTCCCAGGATCAGCCCACCGGTGCTAAGCGCCATGCCTGCTGTGTTGGCAGCTGCCGCAGCATCTCCCTTATATGCCTCCCCGATGTAGGAAGACTCCATCGTGATGTCTTGGGTGCCCTGACCTTCCTTGACGCGGATAGCCGCTTTGACTGGCATGACCCAGCCGATCACGACCTGATCCGACGGGGCTAGCGATATCGTGTCTCCGCCACGCAGCCTGAATGCAGCGTCGGAGCGTACGAACTGCTCGGTCCCGTTCCGCGTGACCTTCACGCTCGGTGTCCCGCGCGCGAATACGTCGGAAACACGCAGGATCTTGGCTACATGGTCAACGCCGAACACCAGGGACTCCGAGGCGTAGTCGACCACTCCGCCGCTGTCATCATGGATCGGGACGCTCACTTCCAGCGAGCCGCCCAGGGTGTAGCCGGCTTGCGTTAGGCCTCCGAGCTTGGCCATATCCAGCAAGAAGAACTGGTCCCCTGCAGTCGAGGTCGTCCCCTTGGCACGAAGCTGGTGCAGGGGGAGGACGATTCGACCTCCGCTGGAGCATCCTGAGAAGTAGGGCCACGGGCTTCCCCACGGCAGCAACTCCAGCTTGGTATCGACGACTCCGGGGACGCCAGGGACGCTGGATGGGCGCGTCGAGACCGGCATTCCATTGATCCGAACGAGCACCTCATGAATCGACTTGACGTTGTCAGCGCCTGACGGCCAACCTCCATCGAGCGAGATGTGAACTGGGTTGCACGCCGCAAGCTTCCCGGTCGGATCGGTGACCGTAATCACGGCCTGTAGCGGTATCGTCGAGAGTTCGATGGAGATGCGGTACTTCGTTGGACCGATGCGGCTGAGTACTTGACGGGCGAGCCGCTCCATCTGTTCTGCCATGGAGTCAGATCGTTCTGGTAGGCCGCCTATCGACAAGCTGACGTACGCCTTGCCATCGACGAAATCGATGCTGTGGGAATGGGCAGTGCCTAGTGCGTTCTCCCAGTACTCAGCCTCGCGTCCGGACAGATCGTCGTTGTGCGCTCGGAAGTACGCCTGCATGGCAAGGTCACGAGACCTGTAGAGCGTGAACGTGGCACCCATGCTCGGCCAGAGACTATCCCCTCCCATGATGGCGATCTCCTGTGGCCAACTCAGCCCACAGGAAACGTACCCAGTCTGTCCGTATTCCTGCAGGACTCCGACCTGACCGGCCCCGGTCACCTGCATCGATCCGATGGCCTCGAACAGCTTGCAGAGCGCCTTGACATTGCCGTCGGCGACGGGACCCGGTTGCGGATCGGATCCTACGAAGCCAGGATGCGGCTCAGAAGCGATGGCTGAGGATGTTCCGAGGATGAGCGCCGCGGCTAACAGAAGCGTGTTGCGGACAGTAGACGAGCTCTTCGACAGCTTCGATCGCGATTCCACTCCGCGAACCCCCAACTCCAGCGGGCCGGGTCCGGCTTGGCCCAGCTCGGTCCAGGCGGCCAGTGGGCGGCCGCGCGCCACCGCCTCCTGCCATGGTGATTGTCTCGCGGGCGTCTACAGCCGCGGCGCTACCGCCTTGGACAGCACTGATGCTCGGCGACGTCGAGCCGTCAAAGGGCCCGCCCAGGCGGTTGGCCGCTGCGGCCGGTTGCCCCTAGCGCCTGCGTCGGCGACGGCGAGAGCGCGGGATGGCGAGGTGGTCCGCCGCCGCGGTGACGGCTGGGTGCTTCAGCGTCAGTCGTTCTGGCGAGCCCTCGACGGTGACTGCACCCGCCATGAGCGTCCGCTCGGCGAAAAGCGTGACGTTGGTCCAGGCGGCATCGAGCGTGGACCACCAGCTGAGGCCGAGCGCGTCCTCATCGAACGCCCGCACCGCCATCGCCTGCGTCACGGCCCGGTCGCGGCTGGCCACGCCTGATGGCCGCCAGCCCTCGCGCACCAGCACCGACGGCTCGTCCAGGTCCAGCAGCTCGGCGACCTCGGAATCTTCGAGTGTGGCCAGCGTCAGGCGCGAGCCGTCGGCCAGCTCCAGATCGTCGTCGGTGAGGTCACGTCCGCGGAGCGCCTGGATCGACTCGGCCACGGCGGCTTCCGCGGTGCGAGCGGCGTAGTAGGCCCCGTACCGCCCCGGGCTGTCGTGGCGGCCGGCGCCCTGTCGCTCGCGCGGCACGAACAGCGGTCCGCCACGAGCGTCCTGGGCCACCCCATCGAGCGCACGGAAGACCCGGAAGAGCACTCGCCTGTCTACGCGTACGCGCCGGTTTCGTCGGCCTCGATGGCGCGCAGCACGTCAGCTACTCGTCCGCGGTTGAGCAGGTCGATGGGCCGAGCATCGCCGAGGTGGGCGTTGAAGCCGTAGAGCCACTTCAGCGCCGTCGGTCGCTGGTAGGTCATCTGCAGCCGCGATAGCGCGAACTCGACCGCTTCCAGCTTCAGCAGGTTGTCGCGATCGGGTTCCTCGTCCGCGAGCCAGCGGCTGACGCGCGACCGATCGACGTCCAGCGCCTGCGCCACCTGCGCCTGGCTGCCCATGTCCTCGACCAGGGAGACGAGCTTAAGTCGTGCGAGCGTGTCCATGCGGGAAACGTATCGCAACAGAATATGTTGCGTCAAGGCTGTTGCTACCGTTGACACTCGCAAGTGACGTCCATATCATGGACCCATGTCGACACGTATGAAACGCACGTACAACCTGAGTGAGCAGACCGTGGCGCGCGTCCGCGAGCTATCGGCGCGGTACGGGGCAGCTCCCAGCCAGGACCGGGTGGTGGAGCTCGCCGTGGAGCGCCTCTATCGGAGCGTGCGCGAGCAGGAAGAGGCTGAGCAGTGGTCTCGCGCGGCTGATGACCCGGAGTTCCGCGAAGAGGCCCTGCGGCTCGCCCGGGAGTACGGTGATCGCGAGTCGTGGCCAGCGTGATCACCGCGCTGCGGTGGGCCGTGGTGCTGGTGGACTTCGACCCCACCGTCGGACACGAACAGGCCGGGCTTCGGCGAGCTCTCATCGTCTCGTATGAGGCCTTCCACCGCTCCGGCATGGCTGCTGTCTGCCCCATCTCGGCAAGAGGCGCGAAGTACCCAGGCGAAGTCTCGCTCCCGCAGGGGCACGCCGGCCAGACGAAGGATGCGGTGATCCTCTGCCACCAGCTCCGCACCATCGACCTCGGTCGCGTCACGGCCTTCGAAGTAGGTGGTCACGCGCAGTACGTCACGGATCCGGCGATCAGGCGAACGGTGCGGGCCGCCGTGGCTCACCACCTGGGGCTGGACCTGACCGCAGCCGAGGACGGCGCCTCCTAGGCGCGGGGCAGCTACCATCGGGTCCATGCCTCAGGAGTTCGACAGCGCCACCTTCATTACCCACGTCGAGACGCTGCTGCGTGACGTGCCCTCCGATGAGCGACGGATCATCGCCATCGCCGGCGCGCCCGCATCGGGCAAGTCGACGATCGCCACCAACCTCGAGCAGCGCCTCAACGAGATCGAGCCCGGCTCGGCCGCGCTGCTGCCCATGGACGGCTATCACTACGACGACGAGGTGCTGGTGCCCCGTGGCTGGCGGCCGCGTAAGGGCGCCCCGCACACGTTCGACGTCGGCGGCTACGCCTCATCCCTGCGCCGCCTCAAGGCCAACGACGAGCCGAGCGTGGCTGTGCCCCGCTTCGACCGTGACATCGAGATCGCCCGCGCCGGCGCCATCATCATCGAGCCCACCGCCCGCCTGATCGTTACCGAAGGTAACTGGTTGCTCCTCGACGACGAGCCCTGGCCCATGCTGCGCCCGTACTTCGACTACACGGTGCTGGTGGTAGCGGACATGGAGACGCTGGAGCTGCGTAATCGCCAGCGCTGGGTGGACTACGACTTCACCGAGGAGATGATCCGGGCCAAGCTCGAGGACAACGACATGCCCAACGCACGTCTGGTCTACGAGCGCAGCACAGAGCCCGACTGGATCATCACGACCTAGACTGAGGCTCGTCGCACTCCCCGCGACGACGCTACGGAGCCCACCCGAGTTTGACCCCATCCCCGCACGCCTCATGACCGACGCGCTCATCGCCCTCATCCCCATCGCCGTCGTGCTGGTCCTGATGCTGGCCGCACGCTGGCCGGCCGTGCGCGCAGGGGTCGCGGGGCTCATCGTGGCCCTGGTCCTCGCGGTGCTGGTGTTCCCCTTCGAGTCGCTGGACAACCGGGTCGTCTACGGGATCGCCGGCTCCTTCGGCGAGGCCATCTTCACCGCCCTCACCATCCTCTGGATCATCCTGCCGGCTCTCGCGATCTACCGACTACAGACGGAGACGGGAGCTGTCGACAGCTTGCGCACCGGCCTCTCCGAGCTCTCGAGCGACCCACGCCTGACCGCGCTGGTGGTGGCCTGGTTCTTCGCGCTGCTGCTCGAGGGCGCGGCCGGCTTCGGCACCTCCGCCGCGCTCGCAGCCCCGTTCCTCATGGCCATCGGCATGTCCGCGGTCACCGCCGTCACGGCCGCCATGCTGAGCCACATCGTGGGCGTCACCTTCGGCGCGGTGGGCACGCCCATCGTGCCCATGGTCGCCGCGTCCGGCCTGGCCCCGATCGAGCTCTCCTCCTCGGTCGCCCTGCAGGCTGCGCTCGTAGGCTGGACGGTCCCGATCGTGGTGGCGGTCATCATCGCCCGCGCCTACCCGAGCGAGAAGCCACAGCCCGGCTGGCAGCGATGGGGTATGGGCTTCGGCGCTGCACTCGCGTTCCTCGTGCCCTTCCTGCTCATCGCCTTCTTCGTGGGGCCCGAGCTGCCGACACTTGCCGGCGCCATCGTGGGCGGTGCGGTCTTCATCGTCCTCATCCGCCGACGCAATGTCGGCGATAGGGCCGCGGGCAATCCCGAAGCGCCGACCGGCATGAGCCTGGCCCGAGCCATGGCGCCTTACCTCATCCTCGTCGCGCTGGTCCTCGTCACGCGGCTGGTGCCGCCACTGCAGGAGGCGCTCCAGAGCATCGAGATCACCTGGGGCACGGCCGACGAAGCCTTCGGAGGCACGTTCCAGCCGCTCTACCACCCGGGCACGATGCTGTTCATCGCGTTCCTGCTGGGAGCGCTCGTCCAGCACGCCAAGCCGGTGCAACTGCGCCAAGCGCTCGGCGGGGCCAGCAGGACGCTGGTGCCGGTGGCTGCCGCCCTCATCGCCATGCTGAGCCTTGCGCGGATCATGGTGCACGCGGGCATGGTCGACTCCATCGCCGCTGCCGCTGCCGACGCGCTCGGTGGCGCATGGCCGCTGTTGACACCGTCGGTGGGGGCGCTGGGCACGTTCGTGACGGGCTCGGCCACGGCTTCGAACGCGCTCTTCAGCGACCTCCAG
>CAYZDQ010000102.1:5444-6999 GCA_964476955.1 uncultured Anaerolineaceae bacterium | reverse complement strand
TTGATCAGGCCGATCATGGTGACCATCAGCAGGCTGCTGCTCTGGATCATGGCCTTCGTGGCCGCGGTCGGGCTCGTGGCCCGCGACGAGGTCGTAGACCTGCTCTTCGGCTGGGGCTTCGACGAGACCGCCCTCGCCACCACGGCCGCTGCACTCGGCGTCTTCCTCATCGGCCTGCCCGCCCACGCCATGAACGTGATCCTCGCCCGCGCCTTCTACAGCGGCAAGGACACGGTCACGCCGGTGACCGTGGCCATCATCTCGGTGGGCCTGAACGTGACCATCTCGATCCTCACCGTCGAGGCCCTGGGCATCCGGGGCCTGGCGCTGGGCATCGCGCTCGGCGCCTGGTTCGAGGCCACGACCCTGACGATCCTGTTGCGCCGCAAGCACCCCACCATCGCGGCCGCCTCGGTCGTCCGGGGCGGTGCCTACTCGCTGGTCGGCGCGGTCATCGCCGGCCTCGTCGCCGCCGGTGTGCTGGCCCTCGGACTGATGCCCGACGACGCCTCACGCGTGCTCGCGCTCATCGTCGAGCTGAGCCTGGCCTCGGCTGCCGGGCTGGCCGTCTTCGTCCTGTACAGTCGGCTCGTGCGACTTCCTGAGCTGCCGCGCTCCATCGACCTCTTCCGCTCTGCCGTCCGCGGGCGGTGAGCGCCGCCCTTCCAGCAGTGCGCGTCGTCGCCGATCCCTCGACGCCCCCGGCTGACTGGGATGCGCGCGCCGTGGCCGTGCCCGGCGGGCACGTCATGCAGTCCGCGGTCTGGGGCGCCTACCGCGCCGGCCAGGGCTACGACGCCCGCTACCTGACGTTCGACGACGAAGGCAGGGCCCTGGTGTTGTTGCGCCGTTCGACGGGCCTGCCCGGGACGGAAGCCATCGTGCGACGCGGCCCTGCCCTCGCCGACAGCGGAGCCGCCTCGGCCGCACGTGCCTCTGCCCTCGCGGCCTGGGCCCGTGAGATCGGAGCCCGCAGCCTCTTCCTCGATCCCGAGCTGCCGGCCGATCCCGAGTACGACGCGGCCATGGCCAAGGCCGGTTTCGAGGTGGCCGATGGCCCGGAGCCATCGATCCATGTCATGCGTCGCACCTTCGAGCCGGACCTGGACGAAGACGCACTCCGGCGCAGCTGTTCGAAGTCCACGCGCCAGCGCATCCGCGCCGCGGAGGCGTCCGGCACCAGCGTGATCGAGACGGCCGATCCTGCGCGCATGGAGGCCTTCGCCGGGCTGCTGCACGAGCGCGCCGATGTGGTGGGCATGCAGCTGCAGGCCGGCACGGGCTTCGTCGTCGCTTGGAGCCGTCTCATCGAGGCCGGGCTGGCCCGCCTGCTCCTGGCCGAGCACGATGGCGAGCTGGTGGGCGGACTGTTGCTCTTCCGCCACGGCGGCATCCAGGCCACGGCCTACTCGGCTGACCGGGCCGAGCGCCGGCGCGAGCTGCCGGGCACCATGCACCTCGTGCGCTGGACCGCGGTCCGTGACGCGCTGGCGGAGGGCTGCCGCGCCATCGAGCTGGGCGGTGTGGACCTGCCCGGCCATCGCACCCCGCCGGT
>CAYZDQ010000102.1:0-5434 GCA_964476955.1 uncultured Anaerolineaceae bacterium | reverse complement strand
CTCCAATCGCGGCCTCTACGAGCACAAACGCGGGTTCGGTGCCGAGTGGGTCGAGCGAGAAGCGCCGCGTCGGATCGTGCTGCGGGCGGGCGCCGAGCGGATGGCCCAGGTCCGCCGCCGTGCCATCGATGCGCTGCGCGGGATGCGAAGATAGCGGCCATGACCGCCGAGCTCGACCGACTACGCACCGACGACGAGGCCTGGGATGCGTTCGTGGGGGGCTCCGAGACCGACTTCCCGCTGCAGATGACCGCCTGGGCCAGGGCCAAGGCGCCGTACGGCTGGAGCTCCGCTCGTGTGGTCGCGGATGGTGGCTCCGGCCCCATCGGTGCCCAGGTGCTGCTGCGCAAGCTGGGCCCGGGCCCGTTCGCCATGGGCTACACGCCACGAGGGCCGGTCGCGACCGTGTTCGATGGACCCAGTCTGGAGGCCTTCACCACGGCCCTGCGCGGCTTCGCCAAGTCGCGTCGTCTGACCCACGTGACGGCCGACCCGGGCCTCGAAGGCACCGACCACCACCCGCTCTTCGAGTCCGCCGGCTGGCAGCCCACGGACGTGCTGCAGCTGGCCTCCACCCAGGTCATCGACCTCTCGCTGACCGAGGAAGAGCTCTGGCACGACGTCTACAAGTCGAGCCGTCGCTACGCCAACGGCGCCCGCAAGAAGGGCTGCTATGTGAAGGAGGTCGACGAGGCCGAGCTACCGGTGTTCTACGAGATCCTGGCCCAGACGGCCGAGCGCTCGGGCTTCATCCCCCGTGCCATCGAAGCCTACGCCGATGTCTATCGGGCGTTCGCCGCCGGGAACGCGGCGCGGATCCTCATCGGCTACCTGCCCAACGGCACGCCGGTCTCGAGCAAGATGATCCTGACCAGCGGCGGCCGCGCCTCACAGCTCTACGGCGGGCTCACCGACGAGGGCGGCAAGGCTCGCAGCGGCCACTTCTTCGAGTGGGAGGCCATCGTTCGCTGCAAGGCCACGGGGGCCACCACCTTCGATATGTGGGGCCGCTCGACCAAGGGCATCGCCCACTTCAAGCAGGGCTTCGGTGGACGCGTCGTGGAGTACGGCGGCACCTTCGATCTGGTGGTCAACGCCCCGGTCCGCTCGCTCTACCAGCGTGGCCGGCGCACCTGGGTCCGCATCGCCCGCCGCCGCCGTGGGCTCGATCCCAACGCACCCGTGTCGGCGACTCCCGCAAGTGACTGAGTACCGACTCTCGGCGCTGGCCGCTCTGCTCGAACGGCGGGGTTTGATGGCCTCGGAACCGCTGCCGGCGCACGGCGCGGAAGCCGACCCCACGATCTCCGCGGTCCGCTACGACTCGCGCCAGGTCCGAGCCGGTGACCTCTTCGTGGCCCGACGCGGTCAGCACAGCGATGGCCACGACCACCTCGCTTCGGCAGTGGCGGCCGGCGCTGTCGCGGTCCTCGTGGAGCGACCGATGCCCGGCATCGAGGTGCCGGAGCTGGTCGTGCGTGACGCCAAGGTCGCGCTCGGTATCGCTGCCGCCTGGCGCGCCGGGGACCCATCGCAGGACCTCGGCGTAGTGGGCATCACCGGCACCGATGGCAAGACCACCACGGCCTACCTCGTGCGCGCCATCCTCGAGGCGGCCCGCCGGCCGGCGGGCCTGATGGGTACCACCGACGTCATCGTGGCCGGCGAGAGCCGAGGCAATGACGCCCGCACCAGCACACCGGAGGCCCCGGAGCTGCAGGGCCACCTCGCGGCCATGCTGGCCGGTGGTGATCGCTGGGCCGTGGTCGAGTCGACCTCCCACGGCCTCGCGCAGCAGCGTGTCAGCGGTGTCGCCTACGACGTGGCCGTGCTCACCAACATCACCTCCGAGCACCTCGAGTTCCACCGCACGATCGACGCCTACCGGGCGGCCAAGCACAGCCTCTTCGCGCGACTCGCGATCTCTGCCGAGAATCCCGAGAAGGGCTGGGGCAAGCACGCGGTCGTCAACGCCGACGACCCCGAGAGTGAGCGCGTGGTCGAAGTGGCGACGGCAGCCGGTGCCCGGGTCTGGCGCTATGGGCTGGCCGGCGACCTGGCCCGGCGCGACGCCTCGGAGCTCGACCTCGCCGCCACCAGCCTGGCCGAGACGCCCTCCGGCATGCGCATCGGCCTGCGCGCCGGGAGCTGGTCAGGCGCGGCCACGCTGCGGCTGGCCGGGCGCTTCAACGTGGCCAACGCCCTCGCGGCGCTGGGCGTGGCTCGCGCGCTCGAGCTCGATCTCGATGACGCCACCGCCGCCCTGGCCGGCCTGGAGGCCGTGCCCGGTCGCATGCAGCGCATCGACGAGGGCCAGCCCTTCAGCGTGGTCATCGACTACGCCCACACCGCGGAATCCCTGGCCAAGGTCCTCGACGAGCTGGCCCCCACCGACCCGGCAGGCGGGCTCATCGCCGTCTTCGGTTCCGCGGGCGACCGCGACCCCAGCAAGCGCGGGCCCATGGGCCGGGTCGCGGGCGAACGCTGCCGGCTGGTGGTGGTCACCGACGAGGATCCCCGCAGCGAGGACCGTGAGGCCATCCTCGAGAGCATCGCCGCGGGGGCCGAGGCGGTCGGGGCGCAGCGTGGCCAGGATCTGCTGCTCATCGCCGACCGCGACGCGGCCATCGCCGAGGCCCTGCGTCGAGCACGTCCCGGCGACGCTGTGCTGCTCGCGGGCAAGGGCCACGAGAAGACCATCGAGACCGCTGGCGGGGAACGGCCGTGGGATGAAGCCGCGGTCACCCGTGAGGCGCTGCGTTCGCTGCGGGCCTGAGCTCGCGAGCTAGTTCGAGCCGAGGACGGTCTTGACCAGCTTCTCCATGGGTGCATCCGTGTCCCAGTTGCCCTGGTTGGACACGAGCACGATCGAGACGCCGGTCTCGGGGAAGTACCACATCGAGGATTCGTAGCCGCGGATGCCGCCACGGTGGCCGTGACCGCGGTTGCCCGCGAAGACGGCCACGTCCGCGCCCAGGCCGTACCAACCCGGCGTCAGGAACGTGGTCATCTGGTCGCGCATCTCGGGCGTGAGCACGTCACCCCCGTAGAGCTCGGCGGCCCATACCGCGAGGTCGCCCGCGGTGGAGGCCATGGCCCCGGCCGCGTCGGCGATGCTGGCCGCGGCCATGAAGGGCACGTAGGCCGAACTCCTGGTGTGATCCGTATGGCCGCCGGGCCAGGCCCAGTGCCCGTGGGCCGCGTCAGCTCGTGGCTTCTGCTCCGGCTGGTAGATGGTGTCGTCCAGGCCCAGGGGCTTGAAGAAGCGCTGTCGCAGCTGCTTGTGCAGGGGCTTGCCCGCCACCGCCTCCGCGACCTGGCCCAGGATGAGGTAGTTCGTGTTCGAGTACTGGTAGTCCTCGCCGGGCTTGAACTGGCCGCTCTTGACGAGGTCCATCATCTCTTCGTAGGTCCACTCCTTCGAGCGCGACTTGGCCCCGCCGGCGTCCGGCGACTGCCACCAGGCCTTGGTGATCTCGCCATAGCGCGGGTTGGCCCAGAAGTTGTAGATGCCGCTCGTGTGGCTCAGCAGCTGCCGAACGGTGACCGTGTCCTTGCGCGGAGCATCCCGGAAGTAGGTTCCGAAGGGGGCATCGAGGTCCACCTTGCCCTCTTCGGCAAGCTGCAGGATGAGCGCTGCCACGAAGGTCTTGGTCACGCTGGCGATGGCCAGCTGGTCGTCGTCATCGAGCGGGCGGTCCGGGCTGAACTCGGCGACCCCGGCGGTGCCCAGCCAGGTCTCGCCCGAGGGCAGCCGCACCGCGACCTGCAGGCCGGCAACGTCCTTGTTGGCCACCTGGTTGTCGATGATCTTCTGCAGCTTGGTCACGGTCTTCTCGTCGAGCGTGGGCACATCCGGCTCAGTGGATGCCGGCGCTGACGCTGTGGCCTCCGGCGAGACCGTCGGCGACACGGTGGGCATCGGTGACAGCGTGGGCGATGGCTCCATCGTTGGCGTCGGTGTCGCTGTCGGCGACGGTGTCGGCTCGCTGCTCGGCGCGCCCGCCACGGCGACCAGGGTGGGCGCCTCCGGCTCCGCGTCACCCTCGCGTGTCGAGGCCACCGTGGTGCACGAGACGACGACGCCCATCGAAAGCGCCAGCAGGACATAGAGAATCATCGCCTTCGAGCGGAAGGCGGCACGCCACGGCTTCACCTCCGCACCGTACACCGTCTGCGCGGCGCATCGATTGGGCTGGGATTGGAGCTCGGTTGTGTTCGCTAAACCATGAGACGCGTGACATCCGAAGGGATCTGCGGTCATACGCGACCCGGCACGGCTACACTCCCCCCACTACGCGCACGAAAGGACACCGATGACCAAGCTTCGCCTCCTCTCGACCATCGCCCTCACCGGCGCGTTGTTGCTCCCCGCCGCTGTCGTGCTGGGTCAGGACGAGTCCGTCGAGTCCGCCGCGCCGGAGGCGACGCTCGCCGCCGACGACCCCCGACTGACCGAGCTCGAGGCCCTGGTCCCGCCGGCCCTGGCCGGCCTCCCGCTGGGCGAGAACCTGCAGCTTGCGACGGGAGAGCAGTTGGCAGAGGTCATGCAGCCTGAAGAAGCAGCCGTGCTGGGCGACCTGCTGGAAGCCAACGAGGCCACGGTGGCCGACTACGCCGCCGCGGCCACCTATCTGCCGGTCACCGATACGCACACCGTCGTCATCCAGGTGCACCGCATCCGCGGCGTGCCGGCCGCGGAGACCATCGACGCCTGGGTGGAGATCCTCTCCATGAACGTGGAGGATCCCAAGTCCAGCGAGGGCTACATCGCCGGACGCGCGGTCACACTCATGTCGGACGCGAGCAACCCCGACGCACCGCTGCTGCACATGTTCCCGGCCGGAGACGCGGTCTGGATGATGTGGACGAACGATACGGCCCTGGTCGAGACGGCCATGGACGAGGTCGGCGCCGACGGGGCGGAGGAGGGCGCCGAGTAGCATCGGCCCAGGGTTGCCCGGGCCGTCCGCTCGGGTGCCTTCGCTACACTCGGAGACGATGACCAGCCCCCCGACCGAGAGAAACACGTCTACCGAGCCCACGGGTTCGGCCGCGCCGCCACGCGCGAAGCGGCGTGCTCGCCCGACCAAGGCCGAAGACTTCTCGGCCGAGGGCATGCAGCGCACCCTGGAGCAGGTCGAGGGTGAGCTCCACGCCCGCTACCCCCAGGCGGACCTGAGTCCCATCGCTTCCTCGTTCGCCTTCGCCGCCGAAGCCCACGGTGAGCAGAAGCGGCTGAGCGGCGAACCGTATGTCAGCCACCCCCTGGCCGTGGCCAAGATCCTGGCCGAGCTGGGCCTGGACCCGGTCGCGGTCTCGGCCGCCTTCCTCCACGACGTCCCCGAAGACACCGAGTACTCGCTCGGTGATGTGGAGGAACGCTTCGGCCACGACGTGGCGCTGCTGGTCGACGGCGTCACCAAGCTGGGCA
>CAYZDQ010000101.1:0-7028 GCA_964476955.1 uncultured Anaerolineaceae bacterium | reverse complement strand
GCATCGTCCACCAGCGACTGGCTCAGGAAGCGGACGAGGCGTACCTCATGGTGGCGGGCCTGCCGCTGGCGCTCAAGGACGGATGAAACGGCTCTGGCTGGTGCGCCATGCCTCCACCGCCTGGACCGGGAAGCGCTGGTGCGGAACCACGAACCTGCCGCTCGACGCAGCCGGGCAGGCCGCGGCTGCCGAGCTGGCGACGACCCTGGTCGACAGACTGCATGCGCCGATGGAGCTGTACTGCTCACCGCTGATGCGCGCACGCCAGACGGCCGAGTCACTCGCGGCCGCACTCGATGCGGAGCTCCACATCGACGAGAGCTTGCGCGAGATCGACTTCGGCAGGATCGAAGGCCTCGAGTGGGACGCGCTCGAACGCGAGCATCCATCGCTGGCCGCGAGCATCCTCGAGGGGTCCGCCGAGGTCGACTGGCCGGGCGGTGAGATGGCCGCGGCGATCCAGTCGCGCGCCCGCGGGGTGTGGACCCGGCTCGAAGCGCTAGAGGTGTCGACGGTCGTGCTGGTCTCTCACGGTGGCTTCATCCGCGCCGTCCTGCAGGCGCGGGCTCTCGAGGGCGATCTGCTGGCACCCGCCGCGGCCGTCGCGCTCGAGCGGGATGGACAGGACTGGCGTCGGGTGGACGCGGCTGGCTAGCGCGAGACCTTACGATCGGCCAGGACGGCGGCCGCTGCGCCCCTTCCGGGCAGGCCGGTGACGCCGCCACCGGGGTGCGCGCCCGAGGCCGCGAGGTACAACCCCTTGACCGGCATCCGGTGTCGGGCATAGCCCAGCAACGGTCGCCAGGCGAACCATTGGTCCAGACCGGGCTCCAGATGCAGCGCATGTCCGCCGGACACGCCGTAGTCCCGCTCGATGTCCACCGGAGTGAGCACCTGCCGAGCCACGATCGACTTCTCGATCCCGGGCGCGGCAGACTCAAGGGCCGCCACCACGCGATCGCCGAAGCTCTCGCGTTCGATCTCCCAGTCGCCGTCACGCAGCTCGTACGGAGCGGTCTGGGCGATGACGCTCATGACGTGCTTCACGCCACCCGCGGCAGCACCATCGACAAGGGTCGGATCCACGAGGCTGGGGATGGTCGCCTCCAGCCACGGCGCCTCGCTGGCTCGGCCGTACTTGACCGCGTCGGCGGCCTGGTCGAGGTAGCGCATCGTGGGTGCCACGACGATCCGGCCACGCAAGCGCATCGCACCATCGTCGCCATCAAGACCGTCGAAGCTCGGTAGCTCCGATAGCGCCAGGTTGACCTTGGCGGTCACGCCGCGGTCGCGCAGGACGTCGACCTCCCAGCCCAACTCGGGACCGAGCGTCTCGGGGTCGACCAGGCCCTGCAGCGTCGTGCGCGGATCCAGACCGCTGACCACCGCGGCAGCCTCCAGCTCCTCGCCATCAGCGAGGGCCACGCCGGTGACACGCTCGTGGTCGTCGCGGAAGGCGATGACCTCGGCGCCGGTGCGGATCTCCACGCCCGCCGTCCGCGCCGCCTCCGCCAGTGCTGCCGCCAGCGCGCCGGGGCCGCCGCGAGCGTAGACGGACTCGCCGGCCGCGCCGCCGCCGTTGCCGGCAGAGTCGGTGAGCATCACCGCGGTCGTGCCCGCATGGTGCGGACCCATGGCCGTGTGGCGCACGCCTCGCGTTGCGAGCATCGCGCGCAGGGCGTCGGATTCGAGGTAGTCCTCGAGGTAGTCGGCGATGGCCATCGGCAGCATGCGCGTGAACTCGCGCGCGTGTCGGGCCTCCAGCCGACGATATCGCCAGCCGAACTTCAGACCCGGCACGAGCACATCGGGGTTGGCTGCCTTCGTGTCCGGCGGCGTCATCAGCAGCAGCCGCCAGAGCGTGGAGGCCAAAGCCCGGATGTCGGCGTCGAAGGCCTCCCACGAAGCAGCGTCCGCCGCGGAGACGACCTTGAGTGCCTCCGCGGTGCGGGCCGGGTCGGACCACAAGGTGATGGGACCGCTATCGGTGCCCACCGAGGTCACCAGCGCCGCAGGCTGCACCAACCGCAGGCCGTGGCCCGCGAGGTCCAGCTCACGCGCGACCGAAGCCGTCAGGCGACCGACGGTGTGCGCCAGCGCCGGCACACGTGCGGACGGGGCGATCTCGACCGTGCCCAACGCTCCGCCGACGGTGTCCCGCCGCTCCAGCACGAGCGTGGACAGGCCGGCCCTGGCCAGATAGGTCGCGGCGACGAGGCCATTGTGGCCGCCACCGACGACGATGACGTCGTAGTGCTGCGCGGTCATGCGGCACCCCCCTTCCGCTTCTGCTGTTCCAGCACCTTCAGCGCAGCGAGGCGTCCGTTGGCGCCCATGATGCCGCCGCCCGGATGGGTCGAGGAGCCCGAGAGCAGCAGGTTCTTGACCGGCGTCTCGAAACGGCTCCAGCCCGGCACCGGCCGGTTGAAGAAGAGCTGTTCGAGCGTCAGCTCACCCTGGAAGATGTTGCCCTCGGTCAGGCCGATGTCCCGCTCCATGTCCAGCGGCGTCACGACCTGGCGATGCAGGATGATGTCGCGGATGTTGGGCGCGCGCTCGGCGATGACGTCGATGACCGCGTCACCGAAGGCCTCGCGCTGGTCGTCCCAGGTGCCCCGGCTCTCATCGAGGTGATACGGCGCCCAGTGGACGAAGCAGCTCATGACGTGCTTGCCGGGCGGCGCCATGGTGGGATCCACGAGTGTGGGGATGATGGAGTCGATGTAGGGCTTGCGGCTGAAGCGGCCGGCCTTGGCATCGTCGTAGGCCGTCTCCATGTAGTCGATCGAGGGGCTGAAGCTCATGGCTCCACGCAGGTGCTCGCCGGGACCTGGCAACGACGTGTAGGACGGCAACCCGTCGAGCGCGAGGTTGACCTTGCCGGACGAACCGCGATAGCGGAAGCGCTTGACCTCCGCCTCGAAGTCGGGCGGCAGCGAGCCGGACGGCAGCAGGCCCAGGAAGGTGCGCCGTGCGTCCGTGCTGGCCAGCACGTAGTCGGCCTCGATCTCCTCACCGCTCTCGAGCACTACGCCGGTGGCCTTTCCGTCGGCCACCTTGATCTCCGCTACCGGAGCCTCGGTACGGATCTCCGTGCCCAGCGCACGTGCCGCCGATGCGATCGCCGCGGCCACACCGCCGGTGCCGCCCTTGGGGATGCCCCAGGCGCGGAAGGCGCCGTCGATCTCACCCATGTAGTGGTGTAGCAGGACGTAGGCGGTACCCGGCGAGTGCACGCCGAGGTTGGTGCCGATGATGCCCGAGGCGCTCATCGTGCCCTTCAGGAACTCGGCCGCGCTCATCGTCATCAGCTGCACGAACGTCAGCTGCTGGCGGCGGGGGAGGTCGCTGAAGTCCTTGACCAGCGAGGCCAGGTCGGCCGCGTCGCGCGGATCGGGACGGCGCAGGTCGGTCGGGGTCATGGCCAGGATGGGTTTGATGAAGCGCGCCATCTGCGCCATCAGCTGGCCGTACTCCTCGTAGGCCTCCGCGTCGTTGACCGACCAGCGCCGCAGCTCGCGCATCGTGTGCGCGTGGTCATCGGTGCGCCAGAGGTGGTCACCGTCCGTGGGCGTGAACGTGCCATCAAGGGGCAGGATGTGCAGGCCGTGCTTGGGCAACTGCAGGTCGCGGATGATCTCCGGTCGCAGCAGGCTGACGACATACGAGACCACACTGAAGCGGAACCCCGGGAAGATCTCCTGGGTCAGCGTCGCCCCGCCGAGGATCTCTCGCCGCTCGAGCACGAGCGTCTTCAGACCACCCTTGGCGAGGTAGGCGCCGCTGATCAGACCGTTGTGGCCGCCACCGATGACGACCGCGTCGTAGCGTTGTGGCACGTTCTCCTCGCTCGGCACGCCTCCCCTGCCTGGCAGCAGGGACCCCCGCGCGCCCTCGGCGACTCGAGAGGTCGCCGGACTCTGGGACTCATGCTACCCGCCCGCGCCGACTGCGCGCCGGTCGCTCCGACGCCCGTGCGGCGGCCTAGACTCTTGGCCATGTCAGTCGGATCAGCCTTTGACGAGCGAGCCCTCGAACTGAACGTCCGACGACAGTGGCGTGAATGGTCGGGGGTATTCAGCTCGAGCGCGTATGCGCCGCATATCGACATCGAGTACAACGCACTGCGCAATGCCGCCGCGCTCATCGATGTCTCACCACTCTTCAAGTACCGCGTAGGCGGCCCGGATGCCGATCGCCTCGTCGATCGCGTCATCACCCGCGAAGCCGCGCGCGTCAAGCCGGGCCGCGTCATCTACGCGCCCTGGTGCGACAGTGACGGCCGCGTCATCGACGACGGCACGCTCATGCGCATGGACGACGGCTCCTGGTTCTGGACCGCGGCGGAGGGCCAATACCGCTGGCTCAACCTCAACGCCCGCGGCCTGGACGTGGAGATCGAGGACCGCACCGATTCCCTCGCGGCACTGGCATTGCAGGGACCGCTGTCACGCGAGGTGCTGCAAGCTGCGGCTCAGACGGACCTCTCCGACCTGCGCTACTTCGGCCGACGCTCCCTGGAGATCGCCGGGGTGACCATCGACGTCAGCCGCACCGGCTACACCGGTGACCTGGGCTACGAGCTCTGGATCGAGCGCGAAGACGCCCTCGCGGTGTGGGACGCGCTGATGGAGACCGGTACCGCCTACGCCATCCGGCCCGCAGGCATCCTCGCGCTCGACGTGGTGCGCGTTGAGGCCGGGCTCATCATGGCCGGCGTCGACTACACCTCGGTCCATCACGCTCTGACGTGGGACCAGAGCTACTCGCCCTACGAGCTCGGTCTCGGTGGGCTGGTGAAGCTCGACAAGGAGGTCCCGTTCGTGGGCCAGCCGGCACTCAAACGTGAGCAGGCCGCCGGCGGTCCGCCGCGGCGACTCGTCGGTCTCGACCTCGACTGGGAGGACCTGCAGCGGCTGTACGCCTCGCATGGTCTCTCCCCTGCGCTCTCGGCCAACGCCTGGCGCGAGGAGATCCCCATCTACGAGTTCGGGGAGCAGGTCGGTCGCGCCACCAGCGGCTCCTGGAGCCTGGTGCTGAAGAAGAACCTGGCCATGGGCACGGTCGCGGCAGCCTCCGCGGAGATCGGCACCGAGCTCGAGATGGAGTGGTCCGTCGAGGGCAAGCGTGGCCGCATCGGCGCCGAGGTCGTGGAGATGCCCTTCTTCGATCCGCCCCGCAAGCGCGAGTAGCGTCCGAACCCTCCGGGCCGGTCACCTTGCCTGGTCGCGCCTAGACGCGTCGCGCCTCCACGTGCCACAGCCTTGCCGTTGAACGGGCGATCGCGACCCGATGACAGGCTGGCGACCAAGTGGGTTCGCGACCGCGGCCGATCGTTGCCACCTGACGGCAACGCCAGTCGAACGTGCCCGCCCCACGGGCGAGATCGACGCCCCCTTTCCGATCAGGATGCGTCTTCACGTGCGCCGAAGGTCGGTTGGTCGAGTTCGCCCGCCACGCGGCAAGCAGCGAGGTGCCGGACGTTCGCAGGCAGGAGTATGATGGGTGTGGATACTCAGCCGCATACCGAGGTGGAGCCATGGTCATGGTGCGCACCACGATCACGTTGCCCAAGGACCTGCTGGAACGGATCGACGAGTTCGCCGAGCACGGCGGGCGGAGTGCCTGGATCGTGGAGACGGTGGAGGCTCGCCTCAAGCGCGAGCGGCTCGGGCGTGTCATCGAGGAAACGGCCGGGGCCCTCAAGGACTCACCGAGCTGGAAGACCGCCGAGGACACGTACCGCTGGGTGCGCGAGCTGCGAGAGGAAGGCGAGGAGTGAGTCAGGCGTACCTGCTCGACACCACCCTGCTGATCGACCATGCCAAGGGGCGGCCCGAGGGCGTCGAGGTCATCGCCAGGCTGTTCGAGGAAACCGGCAACCTGTACACCTGCGACATCGTCAGCTGCGAGGCCACGTCGGGTGGCGTGGCTGATGAGCGCCGGCTCATCGTGGACCTGCTCGATGCACTCGAGTACCTCGCGATCGACCCTGAAGGCGCGCGCTGGGCCGGCGACCGCCGGCGCGAACTTCGTGCGCAAGGGCGCCGCGGCCCGCTCGGTGACTCCCTCATCGCCGCGGTCGCCTGGCGCATGGAAGCGACCGTCGTGACTCGCAACCCAGCTGACTTCGAGCTCTTCGGTGTGCCCGTGTTGGGCTACGGCGAACCGCTCTAGGCCAGCGCCGGCACGAAGCGCGGGTCGACCTCGTAGACATCGCGAATGCGCTCGGGTGAGAGCACGTCCGCGGGCGCACCATCGGCCACCAGGCGACCTTGGTCCAGCAGCACGAGACGCGGGAAGAAGTGCGCCGCCAAGGGCAGGTCGTGCAATACACCCAGCACGGTCAGACCATCGTCCGTGAGCCGCTCCAGCAGGGAGAGCACCTCCACCTGGTGACGCAGGTCGAGATGGACCGTCGGCTCGTCGAGCACGATCAGCCGGCCGCCCTGGGCCACGGCCATGGCCACGCGCACCAGCTGTCGCTCACCCATGGAGAGCTGCCGCACGTCACGGCCGCGCAGCTTCTCGATGCCCACGCGCGTGATGGCCGAGTCGACCGCGGCATGATCCTTGTCGGTGGCCCCGGTGAAGGGGTTCTCGTGCGGGATGCGCCCGAGACGGACAACTTCCTCGACGCGCATGGAGAAGGGCAGGTCGATCTGGCTGGGCACGACGGAGATGGCCTGTGCGATGGCCGAGCGCTCGATGCCGGCCAGTAGTTCGCCATCTAGAGCGACCGAGCCGCCGGTGGGTTCGGCCAGACCGGTGAGGCAGCGCAACAGGCTGGACTTGCCGGCGCCATTGGGACCGACCAGGCAGAGGCGCTCCCCCGCTTCGATGCGTAGGTCGACATCAGCGAGCACGTCGGCCTCGCCGTAGCGCAGGCCCAGGCTCTCGATGTCGATCTGCAAGCCGCGCTCCTTCACAGCTGATATCCCGCGCGGTAGCGACGCAGCAGCACCACGAAGATGGGCGCGCCGATCATGGCCGTGATGATTCCCACCGGCACCTCCCCCACGAGGCGG
>CAYZDQ010000100.1:0-7064 GCA_964476955.1 uncultured Anaerolineaceae bacterium | reverse complement strand
ACCTCGTCCTTGAAGAGATAGCGCAACGGCTCGATGAGCTGGAAGCGCAGGTCGCTGGGCAACCCGCCAACGTTGTGGTGGGTCTTGATCTTCTGGGCGGCCTTGGTCTCGGGAGCGGTCGATTCGATGACGTCGGGGTAGAGCGTGCCCTGGGTCAGGAAGTCGATCTGGCCGAGCTTGGCCGCCTCCTCCTCGAAGACGCGGATAAACTCGTCGCCGATGATGCGACGCTTCTTCTCCGGATCCTCCACACCAGCGAGACGCTCGAGGAAGCGTTCGCGCGCGTCGACCATCACCAGGTTCATGCCCAGGTTGGCTTCGAAGGTCTCGCGCAGCAGCTCCGACTCGCGCTTGCGCATGAGCCCGTGGTCGACGTAGATGCAGGTCAGGCGATCGCCCACGGCCCGGTGGACGAGGGCCGCCGCGACGCTGGAATCGACGCCGCCCGACAGGCCGCAGATGACCTTGCCGTCCTCGCCGGTGGCCGCGGCATGCTCGTCGACCCGTTCGCGGATGCGCTCCACGGTGGACTCGATGAAGTTGGCGCTGGTCCAGTTGGACTCGGCACCGGCGACGCCGTGGACGAAGTTGGCCAGCACGTCCTTCCCACGCGGGGTGTGCACGACCTCGGGATGGAACTGGATGCCGTAGAGGTGGCGCGCGGGATCGGCCAGGCCGGCGTAGGGCGTGGAATCGGTCTGGGCCGTGCTGCTGAAGCCTTCCGGCAGACGCGTGATGGAGTCGCCGTGGCTCATCCACACCGGCTGCTCGGCGCCAAGATCGGTGAGCAGCTTGTCGCTCTCGTCGGTGATGGCGATCGAGGCGGGGCCGTACTCGCGGTGGTCGGACGGGAGCACGTCGCCACCGAGCTCCAGCGCCATCAGCTGCGCGCCGTAGCAGATGCCCAGCACCGGGATGCGGCCGGACCAGATGGCGGGATCGGGTCGGGGGGCACCTTCGTCGTAGACGGACATGGGGCCACCTGAGAGGATCACGCCCTTGACCTCGCGGCGTTCGAGCTCCTCGAGCGGGGTGTCGTACGGGAGCAGCTCGGCGTAGACATCGAGCTCGCGCACGCGGCGGGCGATGAGCTGGGCGAACTGGCTGCCGAAGTCCAGCACGACCACGCTGTCGGGCGGCTCCGGCGGACGGCTGATGGTGGGACGGTCGTCCTCGGGTGGGCGTTCCGGGGCCGGCGCGTCGAGCGCGACCTCGAGATAGGCCTCGACCTCCGCGTCATCGGAGGTGAGCACCCGGTGACCGGCGTTGGCCTCCTCACCGTGGACGGTCTTGCCGCGCTCCTTCTTCGGCTCCGCCTCTTCCTCGTTCCCGGGCGCCGCGCCGCCCTCGATCAGATCCTTGTCAGCCGCCTCGGTCAATGAGTACCCCTCGCTAGCTCGCCAACTCTGCGTCGAGTCTATCGGAGTGCCATGGCGAGGTCGGCAGCCCGGACCGGTTCGACACGGATACGGGGAGGTATCGGCGCTCCACGCTCAGCTCTCGAGCCGCCTCGCGGCGTCCGCGTGGCCACGCATCCGGGGCCGACCGCGGAGAGCTCGCGCGGTCGGGAGGTGATCCTTCGCGCACCTCAGCCGCGGTGACGCTCCCAGACTTCCATCAACAGCTCGTGGGGCAAGCGGTGCGCGGTGTGGCCGTCAGCACCCTCCATCGTCTCGGCTGCCACGAGCGCATTGACGATGGCCTCCTCGGTCGACTCAACGGCCGCCCAGAACAAGGGGCTGATCCAGGCGTCGTCGAGCGCGCGGACTTCACGGAAGAAGGCCCGACCGGCCGTGCGGTCCTCCGAGGACAGCCCGCGATTGCCGGTAGCGAAGGCGACGAAGAGATCCCCGGACGAGTGCTCTCCGGCCCCGCCCGTACGAGCCACGCCCAGCCCCGCACGCTGCGCCAGCCGTTCGCATTGATGCGGCAGCAGTGGCGCGTCGGTGGCAAGCACGACGATGATCGAGCCGGCATCGGCATCGGCAGCGGTCGACGCCGCATCCACCCGGTCCGAGGGCACCACGTCTAGGCCGATCTCGCGACCCACCGGCACGCCATCGATCGCCAGTCGCTCGCGCCGGCCGTAGTTGGCCTGCACCAGCGCCCCCACGGTGAACCTGCCCTGCGAGTCCGGCAGCCGGCGTGAGGCAGTGCCGATCCCGCCCTTGAAGTGATGGCAGATCATGCCGGTGCCACCGCCGACGTTGCCCTCGACCACAGGGCCATCGCTCGCGTCATCAAGCGCCGCGGAGAGGTGCTCCTCGCGCACGTGCTGCCCGTCGACATCATTGAGCCAGCCGTCCCAGGTCTCACCCACGACCGGCAATGACCAGGCTGACTCGGCCGCGGCGGACGAGCGCACCGCCGCCGCCACGATCGCGTCGCGCACCACGCCCACGGAGTGGGTGTTGGTGATGCCGATGGGGCCGGACAACAGGCCCGCCTCGCGAATCCACTCCAGCCCGGTCAGCTCCCCGTTGCCGTTGAGCCGGTGCGCGCCCGCGTAGACGGCGGCACTGAAGGGGTCTCCGGGCTGGGGCACGACCACGGTCACCCCTGTGCGCACCGGGCCCTCCCCCACTACCACCGGCCCGGGCTCGCCGGAGATGAGCGTGGTGTGGCCCACGCGCACGCCGGCCACGTCGGTGATGGCGTTCAGGGGACCGGGCGGGAACAGCCCGATGGAGATGCCGAGGTCGCGAGCACGCATGGCTCGACCTTAGCGGTAGCGGCTGCTGTAGATGCGGCGCGGACTGCCGTCGAGGGCGCCTGACTGGACCACCAGCACGGCACGCTTGCCGGCCACCACGATGTTCGGCGCCTGGCGCAGCAGCTTCTTGTCGAGCGTCACCGGCTTGGGCTTGCCATACGTGGCACCGTCGTCGGCGCTGCGGCGCGTGACCACGCGTGTGCTCAGCAGCCGACCGTCCTTGATGCGCTCGTTGACATAGGCGATCCAGGCCGAGCGCTTTGGACCCAGCGTGACGTCGGCTGCGCTGTAGCTGCGCCCCTTGGGCGGCTGCAGGGTGCGGTCACGCCACTTGCGCCCGTTGTAGCCGGAGCGGGCGAAGATGACCCTGCCGTCCATCCCCTGCACGGCCGCGACCACGGTCTTGCCCCGCGCGTCGAGCTCGGGCCAGCCGAAGGAATCGCGCTCGGTGATGGTGCGGACCGGACTCCACGTCGCCCCGCGGTCGATCGATGTGCGCACGCGGATCGCGGAGGCGTAGCAACGCCGCGAGGACGCGTGCGACCAGGCAAGGTGGACAGAGGTGTCGTTGACGGCCAGACCCACGAGCCCGTCGGTCAGGCGATCCTTGCAGTCGATGGACATCCTGGTGGTAGCCAGCGTCTGCGCACCGCCGAACGAGCGGCCTGCGTCGCGGCTGGTGCGGATCTTGATCCTGCCGCTGGCGCGGTTGGTCCAGGCCACCGCCACGATGTCGTTGCCCACCGCAACCGCGGGCACGCCGATGCCGTGGCTCTTGGTCGTGGAGAAGATCTCCACGCGCGGCCCGAACGAGCGGCCGCCGTCGCGGCTGGTACGGACGAAGAGCGTGTGCCCCACCGGGCCGCTCACGCGGTAGGCCACGGCCACGATGCGCTTGCGGGCGTCGACCGCGAGGTTGGGGACCACGTGGCGCCGAGCCGCGGTGGCCTTGAACAGCACCTTGGGCGCAGACCAGGTGCGACCGTCGTTGATGGAACGCTGGTAGAGGACGCGGTCATCGGTCTTGCCCGAGCCGACGCGTGGATGCACCAGGTGCAGCACGCTGTTGGCGGTGGCCAGCTGGTGCATCGAGTCCAGGCGCGACGAGGCGTTGGTGATCCGCTCCGGCGTGGTCCAGTCAGCGCCGAGCACGATCATCGGAAGCAGCAGCAGGGCTAGCACGGCAGTGGTGAGACCGATGAGCGGCGCACGAACCCCGACCCTGCGATGAGCGGTCATCACGGGGTCATCATGGGTGGTGCGTGCACGCACCGGTATGGCTACCGGGTCCTACGTACGCATGTGACCTTCGGGGTAGTGCGGTGTGGTCTGGTGCGGTCGATCCCCTAGCCCAGACCGGGCACGTTGGCATACGCCGACAGCGCCGGCTGCCCGCCGAGATGGGCGTACAGCACCCGCGAGCCAGGCGCGATCTCACCCTTGCGGATCATGCCCACAAGACCGGCCAACGACTTGCCTTCGTAGACCGGGTCGCTGAGCATGCCCTCGGTACGCGCCGCCAGCTGGATGGCCTCGATGGTGCCCTCGTCGGGGATGCCGTAGGCCGGCCCTTCGTAGCCCGGGAGCAGGGTGATCTCGTCGGCACGCAGCTCGCGGCCCAGGCCGATGCGATCGGCGGTGTCCGAGGCGATGCGCGTGACCTGGTGGACCGTCTGCTCCAGCGTGGCCGAGCCATCGATGCCCACGACCCGCCGGTCGGGCCGGTCCTCCAGGGCGAAGCCCGCGATCATGCCCGCGTGCGTGGAGCCAGTCACGGTGCACACGATGATCGTGTCGAAGAACGTGTCCAGCTCGGCCTCCTGCGCCTGCACCTCGCGGGCCCAGTTGGCGAAGCCCATGCCTCCGAGCGGGTGATCGGATGCGCCGGCGGGGATGGCGTAGGGCTTCCCGCCTGCGGCCTCCACTGACTCCAGCGCCTCCCTCCACGAGTCGCGGATGCCGATGTCGAAGCCGGAGTCGTCGAGTCGGATGTCGCCGCCCATGATCCGCGTCAGCTGGATGTTGCCCACGACCCCGTAGTGCGGATCGTCCTCCTCCACCCAGTGCTCCTGCACCATCACGGCCTTGAGGCCCAGATGCGCCGCGACGCCGGTCACCTGGCGCGTGTGGTTCGACTGCACGCCACCGATCGACACGAGCGTGTCGCAGCCCTGCGCCAGCGCGTCGGCGGCGAGGTACTCGAGCTTGCGCACCTTGTTGCCGCCGAAAGCGATGCCGCTGTTGCAGTCCTCGCGCTTGGCCCAGATCTCGACCTCGCCCCCGAGTGCCGCTGAGAGCCGCTTGAGCGGATGGATCGGTGACGGGCCGAAGAGCAGCGGTACGCGCGGATAGTCGTCGAGTCGCATCGTTTCCCCTGGGTGGCGTGGTGGTGTTCGGTCAATGCTAGCCTCGCCCGGTGGCGCCTGAGCCCGAGATCACGGTTCGCCGTCTGACGCCGGACCTACTCGATGACTACCTGGCCTTCTTCGACGGACCTGCGTTCGCCGACAACCCCGACTGGGCCGACTGCTACTGCTTCTTCCCCTACTTCGAAGACGACGGAGATGCGTTCCTGGATCGCCCGGCAGAGGCAAACCGAGAAGCGATCATCGAAGCCGTCAGGAGCGGGTCGGGCAGAGGGCTACCTGGCCTACGCCGGCGGCCGTGTCGTGGGCTGGCTCAGCGCCGGACCTCGCCGAGGCTACCCGCAGCTGGCGCGACTGCCCGGCGACAACGAACGGACGGGCGTAGCGCCCTGCTTCACGATCGATCCCGAGTGGCGCCGCCGGGGCGTGGCGAGACGGCTCCTGGCGGCCGCTATCGATGGCCTCCGAGGCGACGGCATGACGCGCCTCGAGGCAGGCCCGTACACGGAGCCCAACGACGACGCCCATCGCTATCGGGGCACCGTCGAGTTCTATGAGTCAGCCGGCTACGAGGAGGTCGCGGAGCTCCCCGGTGGGACGACGCTGATGGCGAGAGAGCTCGACGAGACGCCCTAGCGGCGCTGCTGCCAGGACTTGCCCTCGACCGCCACGGAGGGGGCGAAGACCATCTCCACCTGCTGCATCTCGCGGATGTCGCGCGCACCCAGCGCCGCCATCGATTGGCGCAGCGCGCCCACGAGGTTCTCTGTGCCGTCGGTTACACGGGAGGGTCCGAAGAGGATGCGTTCCATGCTGCCGACCGTGCCCACCTCGATGCGGGTGCCACGCGGCAGCGTGGGCGAAGGGGCAGCCATGCCCCAGTTGGTGCCGTGACCGGGCGCCTCCTCGGCGCGGGCCAGCGGCGAGCCGATCATGACCGCATCCGCACCCGCAGCGATGGCCTTGGCCATCTCGCCACCACGGCGCATGCCGCCGTCACCGATGACCGGCACGTACCGTCCGCTGTGCTGGTAGTGCTCATCGCGCGCGGCGGCCACGTCGCTGATGGCAGTCACCTGCGGCACGCCGATGCCCAGGACCTCACGCGTGGTGCAGGCTGCGCCCGGACCCACACCTACGAAGATGGCCGCGATGCCCTGGCTCATCAGGGCCAGCGCGGCGTCATATGAGGTGGTGTTGCCGGCCGCCACGGGGATGCCCATGAGCCGGGTGAACTCGTCCAGCTCCAGTGGCTCGTAGCCCGAAGCGAGGTGCTGCGCTGACGAGACCTGCGACTGGACCAGGAAGACGTCCGCGCCCTGCTCGGCGCAGAACGGGCCCCAGCGGCGGGCCGCGCCCGGGGTAGCGGAGATGACTGCCGGCGAGCCCGCTTCGTGGAGCTCCCTGATGCGCGTGGCCACGACCGCCTCGGAGATGGGCGGCTCGTACGCCGCGGAGAGCACCTCCTGGGCGCTCTCGTGTGTGGCGGTGGCGATGCGCTCGAGCACGGGCGCGGGATCCTCGTAGCGCATCTGCACGCCTTCGAGGTTCATCACGGCCAGGCCACCGTGGCCCGCGAGCACGCCCGCGGAGCGCACATCGACGACGGCGTCCATGGAGGCGGCCAGCACCGGGATCTCCAGCTTCAATCCGGCCAGCTCGACCGAGGTGTCGACGTCCGCCGGCTCGACCGTACGGGTGCCGGGAGCCAGGGAGACGTCGTCGAATCCGTAGGCGTGACGAAGGGTGTCGACCTTCGAGGTTCGGCGCTGCGCGCCCACCGGGGTGATGGCTGATTCCTGCGTGCTACCGACCTTGATGGTCACGACCGATGGACCCCTCCTGCATGGGCTGTCTGCATGGCGCTGGTGATTGGCGGCAGTATACCGAGGTGAGCATCCCAGACCGCTATCCCGAGCAGGTCACGCTGGCCGACATCCAGGCCGCGGCCGACTGCCTCCTGGGTGTGGCCGTGCGCACCCCGC
>CAYZDQ010000099.1:0-7089 GCA_964476955.1 uncultured Anaerolineaceae bacterium | reverse complement strand
CCGCGCTGGGCCGCGATGATGCGTTCGCAGCACGGTCCCGCCGACCTCACCGAGCTCGAGTCACGAGTCTCCGATGGCATCCCGGAAGCGCTGCAGGCCAGGGGCCACGACGTCGTCGTGCGCGAACCCTGGAGCTCGTCGATGGGCCATGCCCACGCCATCGAGATCGTGCGCGGTCAGGATGGCCGCATCGCCTCGTATGCCGCCGCAGCGGACCCTCGCTCCGATGGTTCTGCGGCCGCCTGGTGAACCACGGCGTCTATAATCCGAAGGAGGCCGGTCGCGCCGCGCTCACGACGTACGCGACTGGCCATCAGTGTCGCCGAGGAGCCGTCAGACCGTGAGTGCGAATGTCAGCCAGAGCAATGTGCCTGACGCTCGCGATCCCCCTACCTCCGCCGCTTCTCGACGCTCGTGACCTTGTCGCGCCAGTCCCAGGTGCCGCTGTCGATGCCCGCTCCGCCCTTCACGAGGTCACGCCAGCCGCCCTTGGCTACCAGCAGGTCGCGTCCGCTCCCGCCGAGGAGCGTGTCCGCGCCGCGGCCGCCGGTGATGATGTCGTTGCCGAGACCGCCCTCCAGCCTGTCCTTGCCGTCGCCGCCTTGCAGCTTGTCGTTGCCGCTATTGCCGGCCATCTTGTCGCGGCCAGGCCCACCGTTGAGGACATCGGCGAACTCGCCGCCATAGAGGACGTCAGCCCCAAGCCCGCCGCGAAGGAGGTCGTTTCCGTAGCCGCCTTCGAGCCAATCGCTGCCGTCCCCGCCTTGCAGGTGGTCACGGCCAGCACCACCCAGCAGCCGGTCCGAGCCCGGCCCACCCGTCAGGGAGTCACCCTTGGCCTTGCCGATGAGCAGGTCATCGCCCTCATCGCCGTGCAGTGAGTCGAAGCCGTCACCGCCGCGGAGCACGTCATTGCCCGCTCCGCCCACGCCTGAACATCCGCCTGTCCAGGGACCGACCGCGAGGCAACGGATGCGATCGTCGCCCGCCTCACCCATAGCGATGATCTGGCCGGCGCCGGTGGCGACGATCACGTCGTCTCCAGGCCCGCCCCAGAGGAACTCCCACGTGTCGGGGTAGTGCAGGGTCTCGATTGTCGTCCCCTCGTTGTTCCCGTTGCCGATGATCGTGTCGTTCCCTCCGAGGCCGCAGATGATGTCGGCGCCGGCGGTCCCTACCAGGCGATCATCCCCCTCGGTCCCCAGGATGGTGCAGTCCTCCGGGATGTCGATAGCCGCGGCCGGGATCGCTCCCACGGCCGTGATGGCCAGCGCGGTCACGATGGCCGCGACGGTAATCGGACGGTAGACGCGCATCGGATGCCTCCCTGCTGCTGTCGGCGTGGAGTCTCGATTGCCTTCAGCCGCGGGTCAAGGGTCGGGTGGCCCGACGGGCGTTCATGGAGGAACGCGCACGACCCCCAGCCGCTGCCCTCTCCTCGCGGCGCCGCCACCAACCCGTCACGCTCCGTCTCGTCCGTCATCGGCCTGGCCGCTCCGCCCAGCACGCCTCGTGCAGCTCGCGGAGGCGGGAGCGCCGGATGTACCCTACGGCCACCACCAAGTCGGACTCCTAGCGGAAGGGCGTCATCCCGTGACCTCGAATATCAGCCAGAACTACCCCTACAGCAGCGAATCGGACGATGAGCGGTCCGCCGCTGTGAGCGCGGCCTTCGAGGCCAACGAGAGCTTGGAGGACACGGTCGCGTCCGAGGCCTCACCCCTGGGCGATGTCGCTGCCGGAGAGAACGGTGCGCCAGTCAAGTGGTGGACATGGGTCTGCCCCAAATGCGTCGAGGGACGCCTGCACGTCGCGGGGTTCAGCCGTGATCGACACGGCCTCTACACCGTCTGCGATGGTTGCGGGAGCTCCTTCTCCCGCTGAGCGACTGACCCATGCGTGACTGCCTGGTCGACATCGCCGCCCTTGCGCAGGTCGATCTCACCGATTCACCCGAGGCCTACAACGAGGCCATGCGCACTGCCTACTGGGAGGACAAGGACCTTGCCGGCGCCATCGCCATCGCCTTCGCCGGGATCAGCCGCCTGCTGGCCGAGGCTCGCCACGGCTCACCCGAGCATGCCCGCGTGCGTCGCTCCCAGGCGAAAGCGCTGACCTACGACCTGGCCTCCTTCACCTGGCCCGGCTGGGACGAGCCTGGCATCGTCATCACGCCACCCGAGATGCGCGCCGGCCACGCGGCTGCTCGCGCCAACCTGGCCATGGCGGAGGAGCTCGAGAAGGGTGATCTGCCTCTCTCACGCGCCTACTGGATGCTCGGTGCCCACGAGCTCGCAGCGAGCCTGTTCGCCGAGGCCAGGACGGCGTTCGAGGCCGCCGCCACCCACGCTGATCAAGCCGGGACAGAAGGTCGCTCCCAGGCCGCCCTGGCGCGGGCCTTCGCTCTCGTGGCCGCTCTGGCCGAGGGCCTGGGAGATGGATCAGAACTGCAGGCCGCGATCGCTCTGCTAGAGGCTGCAGAGGACGGGCCGGCGTATGCCGAACAGGTGAGGACCGCGAGGAGCGTCTTCGGCATCTAGCCCGGCGAGGCCGACCAGCTCCTGCGAGGATGTGGCCCCGGGTCACGTTGAGGGAAGCGGCCAGGCTTTGCCTGACTCATACCATGTAGAGGCGGCGTTCGACCGTCGTGAGCAGGCAGGGGCATGGACAGCAGTCTGGTGGTCCGGGCGCAAGCGGGGGATCGCGGGGCCTTCACAGACCTCGTTGATGCTGTCGGTGGCCGGCTACACGCGATCGCCTACAGCGTCCTGCGCGACCGCGAGCTCGCTCGCGACGCCACCCAGCAAACGCTCCTGACCGCTTGGCAACAGCTGCCAACACTGCGCGATCCAGACCGATTCGAGGCCTGGACCTGCCGCATCCTCGCGCACAACTGCCGGCGGGAAGGCCGCAAGGCGATGCGCTGGCTGCCGGCCTCGGCCGAGCAACCCGCGTCCGAGCCCGCCATCAGCGACGAGACGGCCAGCGTCATCTCACGTGATCGCATCGATCGGGCCTTTCGGCTGCTCAACCTCGACCAACGCCTCGTCGTCGTCCTCAACTACTACCTCGACCTCCCACCGGCGATCATCTCCGACCGTCTGGACATCCCGGTGGGTACGGTGCACTCACGGATCCATCGTGCGTTGAAGGTCATGCACGCCGCCATCGACGCCGACGAACGGGATGCTTCGACCGCGACCACCCCACCCACACCAGTCCGGCAGGAGGCCACGCGATGAACCACGTGACCGACGAGCGTACCGACGAGCCCTTGGGCCGTCCGCTCCACGACTGGATCGAAAGCTCTCTCGATGAACTCTCGGATGGCACTGAGCTTCCCCCGGCCGTCCGTTCCGATGTCCTGAGTCGACTCCCTGGTACGCCCCAGCGCCGGCGCTGGTGGCCATTCAGCTGGCACCCATTCGGTTTCGGCGCGACGCGTAGCGCCGACCCGACGGGACCGCACCCAGAAGGGAGAACCCAATCCATGTTCAACGCGACACGAGTCGCAGTCGCCGTGGCGGTCCTCGCACTCGTCGGCGGCCTTGCCTACGTGGCAGCTCCGGCCGACCAGCAGTCCGTCCCGCCCGGGACCGAGACGACCCCCATCGATCCCGCCGACTTCGCCGGCTTCACCGGCGCCTTCCGAGTGGGCAGCGGAAGGCAGGGCGAAGCCATCGAGCAAGACTGGGGCACGTCCATCCGTGGCGAGTACTACCCGCGCGGAACGATAGAGGTCAGCGACGACCGACTGAGCGGTAGCCATCGCTCGATCCACAACTACGACCACTTCCGAGGCGGCGCCAAGTACGGCGTACGCACCACAGACCTGGAGATCACCAACGATCTCGGAACCTGGACCGGTCAAGGCATCGGCCTACAGGTCCCGCACGACTCCACGATGCACTACGAGTTCAGGCTCGCCGGCAGCGGCGCCTACGAAGGCCTCAGCGCTCTGCTCACTCTCTCGCAGGATGAGTTCGGGTTCTCCTTCGACGCGGACGGCGTCATCTTCCCCGGCGAGCTCCCGCCCTATCCGGAGCTGCCGCCGGCCGAGTAGCGCTCAGCTCCCGACCGATAGCACCAACGCAGCGAGCAGCGTCGTCCTGGGGACGATGCTGCTCTTGCTGATGAACTCGAGTGGCGTGTGGTCATTTCCCCCGATCGGACCGAGGCCGTCGATGGAGGGCACGCCCGCGCCAGCCGTGGTGTTGGCGTCGGAGCCGCCGCCGGTCTCCGCATCATCAAGCTCGAAGCCGAGCCCGGCAGCGATGGCCGCCGCCGCCTCCACCAGCTCGCCTGATGCCTGTGTCTTCTCCATCGGGCGGAAGGTAGCCAGCTTATCCACCTCGGTGGCGATATCCGACACCGTCGAGGTCTGAAGGATGCGATAGATCGCCGCCTCGGCCTCGTCCTGCTCGGCTCTCAGGCGAGCGCGCATGTCGATGGTGAGCACGCACTCATCAGCCACGATGTTGGGACGAGTGCCGCCACGCAGCTCGCCGACATTGACGGTCACGCCGGGCCAGTGCCCGTTGAGCGCATGGAGCGCGACCGTCTTGTGCGCCGCTTCCAGCGTGGCGCTGCGGCCCTTCTGCGGTTCCACTCCCGCGTGAGCCGAGCGGCCGCGGAGGGTGGCGCGGATGTGCATCATGCCCTTGCGCGCGGACACGATGTCGCCGTTCTCCCGCGCTGCCTCCATCACGAAGGCTGCGTCGGCGGTGCCTGCGAGCTCGGCGATGAGCGGGGTGCTCACAGGCGAGCCGATCTCCTCGTCAGGATTCACGACGTAGATGAGCGTACCGCCGGGCACGGGGCCCCGGTCGCGCTCGTGGCCCGCAGCGCCTCGAGGGCATAGAGCCCGACCAGCAGGCCGGACTTCATGTCGCTGACGCCCGGGCCCAGGATCTCGTCGCCCCGGATCTCGAAGGGTCGCCGCGCCAGGTAGCCGGGATCGAAGACGGTGTCCGTGTGGCCGATGAGGATCACCGTGGGCCCGGGCAGCGCGCCAGTGAACGTCGCCACGATGGTGTCGCTCAGCTCCTCATTGGGATGGCGCTCGATGGTCGCTCCCAGCGCGGTCAGCCGGTCGGCCATCCAGGTCGAGACCTCGTCCACGCCCGCCTTGGTATGCGAGCCGGACTCGATGCTGACGATGGTCTCGAGGTCGTGAAGGAAGTCGGGCAGACGGCGCTGGACCTCGTCGCGCAGCCGCCCCAGGGTGGCAGGGTTCGGGATGCTGGTCATCACGACCGAGTCTATGGCTTGACGCCCTCAGCGGTAGGATGCTCGGGATGCGCCAAGACGTGAGCCTCCTGCGGGATCCCGTGCGCCTCGCCGCCATCGTCATCCTCGTGCTCTGCGGCGCAGCCATCGTGGTCTGGATCGTGGCGCGCGGCGACCTCGTCGGCGCGGATGCCCGGGCCTACTGGGGTGGCGTCCGCCTGTGGCTCGGTGGTGGCGATCCGCTGAACCCCCCGCCTCCCTACATGCCCTATGTCTACTGGCCCTGGTCGCTGCCCATCTTCACGCCATGGGCAGCACTGCCGTGGGAGACGGCCTGGTTCGTCTACCGCGTGGTCAATGTGCTCATCTTCCTCTGGAGCGTGGGTTGGGCCTACCGCCGACACCCCATGGCCACGGCGCTGCTGGTGGCCATCGTCGCGATCCCACTGGCAGCGACGCTCGACACGGGCAATATCACGCTGCTCTGCGCCATGGGCATCTGGGCCGCCCACTTCGTGGGCCCTCGCTTGGGCGGCTTCATGTGGGCACTCGCAGCTGCGCTGAAGTGGTTCCCGGCGGTGTTGTTCCTGATCCTGCCGCCTCGTGCGCGCCTGTGGGGCCTCATCTGGGTCGGGCTCTTCGGGATCCTCACGCTGGCAGTCTGGCCGGAGGTCATCCGTCAGCTCGAGCTCGTGATCAACTTCCCCCGACCGATCCGCCTGGACTACATCCTGCTGCTGTGGGCTGCGGTGCCCTGGATCTGGGCTCATCCGCGCTGGTTCGAGTGGCGCACGTGGCCAGAACAGGCGCGCGAGAACCGCGATGTCGTGGTCGGCGCTTTCTCGCGCTGGTGGCGCTCGCCGCGGCGGCTCGCGTCAGCCTGGGCGGCAGGGCTCCGTCACGGACGCCACTTCTTCGGGCTCGACCAGGACGACGCACCAGCGGCTACACCTACTCCTGCTGAAGCTCCTCCGGCAGCTGACGAAGAAGCTCCTCGCCCCGCTCCGTGAGTCGGACCGCCGAGGTGCCATCGGCTCGCTTGTAGTGCTCCGCGAGGCCGGCCTCCGTGAGCGCCTCGACCATCTGCGCCAACTCGTCGTCCTCGGCCTGCGTTGTCTCGTCACGTTCCTCGCTCATCGCCACAGCCTAGGTCAGGCAGGCCCCAGCACGTAGCCCTTGTACGCCTGGCGGAACCCAAGCTCCGCCAGCTGCGTGCGCTGAGCTGACTCGGCGATGGGCTCGCTGTCGACCCGCTCGATCTGGAGCCGCTTGACCCGCCCGTCCGTGATCAGTCCTTGCAGCGCGCCGACGGCAGCTGCCGCGACCTCAGGGTCGTCAAACGGCGCGAAGGTGAGCAGCGACTTGCCGCCCCGTTCGAGATAGAGCACCAGCTCGCCATCGCGGAGCACGACATAGGCTCCGGCGGCTCGGCTGGGCGAGCGCTGGTGCCGGGCCTCGTCGCGCGGCCACGCAAGCGCCGCACCGTAGGGATTGGCCGGATCGGACGCCGCCAGCAGCACGGTCACAGCGTCGGCACGCCTGCCGGCCCCGGGATCGTGGCGCATCGAGCGCAGGCGATCGACGGCCCCGGCCACCGCGAACTGCGCCCCGCCCAGGCCTTCGACGAAGTAGCCGCGCCTGACCCGGCCTCGTTCCTCCAATTCCCGGTACACCGGATAGACCGCGCCGAAACCGCCTCGTACGTCCTCGGCGGCCACAGCGTCACGGGTGACCACTCCATGGCGCTCGAGCAGCGTAGAAGCCAGCGCAGCCCGCTGCTCGGTGCCGCTCGGCTTCTACGCCGGCCACGTCCGCAGCCGTACGCAACGTGTCCGCCACCAGCGACCACCGTCCGGCAGC